>NZ_KV792857.1:0-73904 GCF_001808335.1 Oligella sp. HMSC05A10
CTAGGGTTGTAATGTTTCAAGTTATCTATACAGCCCAAGCATTAAAATCTTTATCAAAGCTAAATAAAACTCAAGCTCGTCTAATTGTCGCTTGGATTGAAAAAAATTTAGTTAATAGCTCTAATCCTTGGTTTACAGGGAAAAATATTAAAGAGGATTTAGCTGATTGGAGATATCGTGTTGGCAATTACCGCATCTTATGCCACATTATTGAACAAACTATAACCATTGAAGTTATTAATATTGGTCATCGTAAAGATATCTATAAATGACTCTAAACTAACTTAGATCAAACGGTAATCCTCCCATAAAACCATGGCAATTAGAAGTAGAATTTCTTATAAAGGAAATTCAATGAAAAGATCACGGTAATACTCCCCTAAAATCGAAACACTGATGAGTGGAAAATTTCGTTAAACTATTTTTAACGAAATTTTTCATGCGTAGAAAACAATTTACCGAGCGACAAATCTTATCTATTCTTAAACAGCATGAGAGCGGCGAGGGCAGTCTGCTTGCATACGCATGGATACCGGGCCTGAACTCATTAGCAATCACATGATGGACTGAGCAAAGGAGAAGCAAATAACGCTTTTACATATCCAGCCCGGCAAGCCACAACAAAAGTTAGAACGATTTTTTAATACTGCTTCTACCTAAAATTGCTACTAAAAAAGGGGGGATTACCATATTAAGCCGAGTGGTCGCGTGGCGTCGTCGACGTTTGAAGTAGTGCCGTTAACAAACAGTTTGACTCATAAAAGGCCTGCTGACGTTATCGCGGCAAGCGGGCCTTAGTCGTCACATAGGTGTTATAAGGCTCTCGTTTAACGCTCTAAACCCGCAATGCGTCTAAAGCGATTAATCGCAGCGCCCACGACCACCTTGCGCAGTGGCTCCGGAGGTAACCAGCTTGGTTTATCCAAACTAACCACCGTGTGCAATTCCTCCGAATCAATGCCTAAAATCGACTCGGCTAATAATTTGCCGTAAATCGAGCCCTTGAGTACGCCGGCGCCATTACAACCAACTGAGGCAAAGATATTCGGACCTAGCTGACCAAAGTACACCGCACCATTGCGCGTCAAGGCTGTCACGCCGCCCCACACATGTTCGAATTCATAGCCTTCAAACTGTGGGTAGCGATGTCGAATACTTTTAAGGAGAATTTCTTTAACCTTGAATAAATTCTCTGGACGCTCGTAGGAGTACTCGGTGCGCACTAAGAAACGGCGATCTTGGCTGAGACGTAAGGTCGTGCCAAGCCGATTGGCCGGAATCAAGCCCCATTCCTTGTCAGCGCCTAGGGTGTTCAGCTGCTCATCATCTAATTGCCCCGTCATACCGGCGTAGGTATAAATGGTGATAAGGCGGTCTTTTAAATAACCAAAGTGCTTGGCAAAGCCGTTATTGGCTAGAATAATGGCATTACTCTTATAGTTATGGGTTAAGGTGCGAACCGTGTACTCCCCCTTTTTATACTCAATGCTACTGGCTGGACAACGCTCTGCTAAAGTGACGTTAGCGGGTAATGAATCGGCTAAGCCCCGAATTAAGGCGGCGGGCTGAACCAGTACATTAGTGTCTGAGTATAAGCCAAAGCGATAATAAGGCGAGCCAATATGATATTCCAGCTCCTCCTTATTCAATAACTTGCAGGGCAGGCCCCATTGGCGTAAATCATCGGCTAATTGACGCAGACCGCGCTCACCCTTGACTGTCGCCGCACCGTGATATTTACCAATATCACTCCAAGCACAGTCAATGCCATGCTCATCAATCAGTGATTTCAGCCATGCTTTACCCTTATTGAGAATGGCAATTTGCTTTTTGGCAAAATCCGCATCCGCATCATGGCCGGACATTTTGGTGTTGTGCGGCACATTAATTAAAAAGCCAGAGTTACGTCCTGAGGCGCCTTCGCCCACGACGGATCCCTCAAGTACCAATATTTCAAGTTCGGGCTTTAATAGCGCCAATTGGCGTGCTGCAGCTAAGCCTGTGTAACCCGCCCCTATAATAATAAAATCAAACTTCTTCCGTGACGATGGGGGTGCAGCAATGGCGCGCGGTGCTAATACCGCATTCCAACCCGATACGGTAGCGTAGGATGGAAATATCTCAGTGGATGACATGGATTCATTGACTCCAATCAAAATTAAAAACAAGGCTAGTTTTTGCTCTCAAGCCCTTTCATCACTTCTTCTTGTACTACATCCCACACCTCGGTTTTAATATCATTGTAGCGCTGAGATAGTTGAACCTTGGCATTGCGGGGATGAGGTAGGTCGTTTTCTATATCTTTGACAATTCGACCTGGCTTAGCGCCTAAGACAATCATCCGAGTAGATAGTAATAAGGCCTCATCAATGGAGTGCGTAATAAACACAATGGTCTTATGGTTAGCCTCGTAGATTTTAACCAATTGCTCTTGTAAGACCTGGCGGGTCATCGCATCCAGTGCGGCAAAGGGCTCATCCAAGAGAATCACATCAGTGTCATTCGCCAGCACCCGCGCAATGGCTACCCGTTGACGCATACCGCCCGATAACTCCTTGGGGTATGAGTTCTCAAAGCCTGCTAAACCCACCATATTAATATAGTGCTGCGCCCGCTCTTCACGCGCTGCCTTGGGTACCCCCTTGAGCTTTAAGCCAAAGGCGACATTTTGCATCACGGTTTGCCATGGGAAGAGGGCATATTGCTGGAACACCATGCCACTGCCTGGATCGACATCCGTAATGAGACGATCATTGACCATCACCGTGCCCTCACTGGGCTGCTCAAAGCCCGCAATCAGATTTAATAGGGTCGATTTGCCGCAACCTGAGGCACCGAGCAGTACGACAAATTCGCCCTCCTTGATATGTAAATCCAAGTCTTTAAGTACGACGAGATCGCCAAATCGCTTGGTCACATTGTTGATTTTAATCATAAGATTCTCTCTTTACTTCCAGGCTAAGACTCGTTTTTCGATACGACGCAGTAGTGCATCAATAATCAACACCGTGAGACTGATCATGACCATACCTAATACCACGGTATCAGTTTGGAAAAACTCCTTACCATTCATGATCATAAAGCCTAAGCCCTCTTTGGCGGCAATCAGCTCGGCAGAAATAACACAGGTCCAGGCTAAACCAAGAATAATTTTAAAGCCAATAATGATTTGTGACAGACTGGCGGGTAAAATCACGTGTCGCATCACTTGATAATGTGATGCACCCATATTACGTGCTGCCTGGATAAGTACCTTATCCACATTACGGGTCGCATCAATCACATAAAGTAAGGCGGGGGCAATGGTACCCATAAAGACGATGCTGTATTTTTGAGTTTCTGTAATACCAAACCATAATAAGGATAAGGGAATCCAGCTCATTGAGGGTAGGGGGCGCAATAAGGAAATAATGGGATCAAAGACAGCGCAGGCACGGCGCGAGCTACCTAGCACCAAACCGAGTGGTACGGATACCGCCACTGACATTAAGAAACCAATCATCACGCGGCGAGTAGAGGCCAAGACGTTGGCAACTAAGGTGCCGTTTTCTAAGGTGCGAACAGCGCGTTGAAATACATCACTGGGTGCAGGTAAAAAGATAGGATCAATCAGTCCTAGACGTGTCGATAGCTCCCAGAGACTAACAAAAATAAGCACGGATAAGGTGCTAATCATAAATAATGAATACTTTTCTGAACGAGCGTTGTTCATACGAGGTCCTGTTTTCAGACTAAAGGAACTGAGCAGCGACCACAGAGGATCGCTGTTCAAGGTGATGAGGCATTAAAAGCTTAGGACTTAACGAATAAAGTCGTTTTTGATCCAGTTTTTAACCTCTGGTGATTTATCGATCTGACCATACTCAACCAACATATCGGCCAGTTTTTGTAGACCCTCGACGAACTTACTATCGGCGCCAATCATCGCTTGTTGTTGCTCGAAGTTGTACCAGTCCGCGTCTTTAATGGTTTGTAGCTGCTCGTCGGCGGACATTTGCGTCAGCTTAGTCAGTACCTCAACGGCAGCCTCAGGATCCTTGCCCAGTGACTCAGCAGCAGCAAAATAAACTTTGGCGAAATCCTTGACAATGTCAGGGTTACGATCAGCAAAACGCTTGCTCACCACTAAGACATCAGGGCCTGGTGTAACGCCGTAGTCCTTAAAGAGACTAAAGTCAGTATCGTCGGCAATCAGCTTGACCCCTGGTAAGCTAGCCACGGTATTAAAATACGGCGTCCATGTGGCACACGCATCAATTTGTTTTGCCTTGATGGCTGCCGGAATCTCAGGGGCAGGGATATTAATCACATTAATATCACGCTCAGTAAGACCATTTTGTGCCATCAGGTCTAACACCAAGGTGTGCGCACTGGAGGCAAAGGTAGTACCAATGGTTTTACCCTTAAGATCATTAATCGACTCGATCCCTTCAAGCGCAAACAGTCCCTCAACACGGCCAAAGTTATCAGGTACACCGATCACATAAAAGCGCTCTACGCCTTGAGCCATTAAGGCAATGGCTGAAACTACACCGGTGCCTGCTACATCAATATCGCCACTCATCAAAGCGCTCATACGGCCAGATGAGGTGCCAAAGAACTCCCAACCGACCTTTAGATCCGCCTCAGCAAATTGACCGTTTTCAATGGCTAAATACGCAGGATAATGACCTAACCAGGCCGAACCGCCATAATTAATCGCTCTACTTTGAGCTAATACCGCTAAAGGACTGCTGGCCAAAGCAATCGCTGTGCCCGTTAAGGCTGAAGTCTTGATAAAACGTCGTCTATTCCATGTATTCATGTATTACCTCCTAATTATTTCAGACATGAGCCACTCATTACCGTACCATCAAAATGAGGTTAAAAAAATTGAGGATATTGCTAGTATTAACGTCGATGGGCACAGTTAATCAAGCCGCTTGTATTGACAGAAGCTTGTTAATGTACCATCTAGTATGCGTTTTGGCAAAATTACTTAGGGCACTGACTCCGTGTCAATCGCACTCAATGAGTTCTTGCAGATGCTGTTTAGGTCGCTAACGCCGCAGTGCTAAGCGCCTAATTAGCTTGTTGTGAAAGAAATCAGCGGCACCCGTTTGCGTACCTTAAATAGTCATTTTTTTATGCTATAAATTTATAAAATTCATTCTTTTACCCGGGAGCAGTTATGCCGCTACGCCTTAAGTCGCTCTATCGTCCTTTGAGTCTATTTACATTTACGCTCATGACTGCCGCTACGAGTAGCCTAGCCATTGCCGCTGAAGCACCCACGGTGGACTCGGTAACGCCTACAGGAGAGGTAGTGCGTGCGGATTTGGTGCGCATTAGTTTTACGCAAGCGGTGGTGAGCTTGGGGTCAGAGGCGGTCAATCCTTTTTTTATTCAATGTCAGCAGGGTGAGGTCGCAGGTACTGGTAAATGGGTGGATGACCGTGTTTGGCAGTATGATTTTGAGCAGCCCATCAGTGAACCCAACAGTTGTTTAATACGCAGTAATCCTAATTTTCAGGATGTAAATGGCACGCCCTTAGAGGAGTTGGAGTATAAGTTCAGCACCGGTAAATTAACGCTGAGTGCTAATCCTTGGCCGGATAGCGAAAACATTAGTGAGGATCAGCATTTTATTTTAAGCTTTAACGATCGAGTCTCGAGTGAGCAGCTACGCCAACATGGCTATTGTGCTGTGGAGGGGGTCGGTGAGCGCTTACCCTTGCGGGTATTAGATAGCGCAGCCAGTAAGCGCTATTTGGAGGCCACTTGGTCGCGACGTAATCCTGACTGGACCAGTGTGGTGCATTGTGGTCGTCAATTACCCAGCTCTGCTGCCGTGGCGGTGGTGGTAGAGGCGGATTTACGTACGGACTCCGGTCATCGTTTGGCACAAACGAAACGCTTTGATTATCAGGTGAGAGCACCTTTTGATGGCAAGTTATCTTGTCAGCGCTTAGCTGAAAGTGCGCCTTGTTTACCATTGTCAGATATTCGGGTGAGTTTTAGTTCACTGGTGGAGGCTGAGCGCTTAGCTCAACTGCGCTTGCGGGTAAATGGTGAGTTGCACCGGCCGTCAGTTAATGAGGATGGTTATCAGTCGAATCTTAATGATTCGATAGTCTTCAAAGGCCCATTCCCAGAAAAGGCCGAGCTGCAATTGATAATTCCTGATGATTTTAGTGATGATGTGCAGCGTGAGTTAAGTAATCGGGATAGTCTGCAACAGCCTTTTAGTTTGGATGAATTACCACCCTTAGCTAAGTTTGCCAAGCAGGCTTTTGGTATTTATGAGCTCTTAAGCGGAGACGACAAAGCAGAGGCAATCATTCCGATTGCTCAGCGTCGTTTGGGCGCCGACCAGGCAGCGGGAGCAAGTTTACTGGAGAGCGTCGTGGTCACGGATGATGCGGAGGTGATGCGTTGGATGCGGCGTTTTTCTCGCTTGGATGAAAATCAGGTTGATGCCACTGCCTTAGCAGATATGATGGCTGACCGTAAGGAAGTCCGTTGGGAGGAAGGTGAAGCGTCTGAGCTGATTGATACCCGTGCTGTGTCGATTTTTGGGGCAGAGACAGCGCCACGGGCTCGACTTGAATTGCCGCCTCTGTCAGCAAGTACAGAGTCAGCTGCCGAGCTGGTGGGGGTGCCACTGCATCAAAGCGGTTTTTATGTATTGGAATTACAATCGCCGACCCTAGCCGCATCCTTGTTGGCTGCTGGGAATGACACCATGTATGTGCGCAGCACAGCCTTAATTACCAATCTGGCCGTGCATATGAAGTATAGTTCCGAGGACTTTCTGGTGTGGGTTACTCGGCTGGATAGCGGTGAGCCGGTAGCTAGGGCAGATATCACGATTTCGGACTGTAATGCCAAGCCTTTACATAAGGGCACCACCGATAAGGCAGGTCGACTTTATCTAAATCGTCCTTTAGCTGAAGCAGCGACTTGTCAGTATGCTGAGGTCGGTGATTATTTTGTGTCTGCTAGGGTCGCAGCCGATCATCCGGCGGCCTTAGGTGTGCCGCAGTATAGCTTTGCCTTGAGCCGTTGGACCGATGGCATTGAGCCGTGGCGTTTTAATCTTGATAATTACCTGTATGGTGATTCTGATCGTGGTCGCTTGGTTGAGCATAGTTTCTTTGACCGCCCGCTCTATAAAAAAGGTGAAACGGTATCCATTAAGCATTATTTGCGCGTGTTGGATAAGCACGGTCTCGCCTTGCCCAGAGCTAGTGAGCTGCCGGATCAGATTCGTATCAGTCATGCTGCCAGTGGGGATAGTTATGAGCTTGAGGTGACGTGGTTGCCGACAGCGAGCGGTGGTTTGGGGGCGACGACGGATTGGACCTTACCTCAAAACGCTAAATTGGGTCATTACACCTTAAGTTACTTACGTCAAGGCAAGGAGGTCTTACAAAGCGAAGAGGGCTTTAGGGTTGAGCAGTTTAAAGTGCCGTTTTTAAAGGGAGCGATGCAGCTTAGCAGTGACGGTCAGACACCGCTAGTCGCCCCTAAACGCTTGGATGTGGATTTACAGTTAAATTATATTAGCGGTGGCGCAGCGTCTAATTGGGATACGTCTGTGTCAGCGATGATGAGTGCGTGGCGTCCGCAATTTGCTGCCTATCCGGAATATCAATTTGCCGCCGATGTGCCTGGCTCAAGCACATCTGATGCTGAAGCTTCAGATGCGGCGCCCCGTATCTTTTTAAAGCAGGCACCGTTAAGCGTGGATGCTGAGGGGAGAGGGCGTTTGGCGCTTACGCAATTGCCGTCGATTCAAGGGGCCTCAATGGTGCGCGTAGAAACGTCGTTTATGGATCCAAATGGTGAGCTTCAGACCCTGCAGCAAAGGCAGACCATCTTGCCAGCGGATTTAGTGATTGGGATGAAAGTGACCGAGTTTGACCAAGGCACTCAATCGAGCAAAATTGATTTGGTACTCGTCAATGCACAGGGGCAGCCTTTAGCGCATCACCCCTTTACAGTTGAAGCCTCGCAAGAGATCTATTATGCCGTGCGCAAGCGCTTAGTGGGCGGTTTTTATAGCTACGATAGTACGTGGCGTAAGCATAACCTCGGTCAGGTGTGTGAGGGCAAAACAGATGCCTCTGGTAAGTTCACCTGTGAATTGAATCAGCAATTTAAAGGGCGTATGCTGTTTAAAGTAAGCAGCCAAGATCAGCACAAGGTCACCGTAAGTAATACGGCAATCGCTTATTTTAGTGATTGGGCTTGGTTAGGCGCCGCCGATCACGATCGGATTGATATTGTCAGTGATAAAAAAGACTATCAAGTAGGCGACACAGCGATTCTGACGGTGCGTATGCCGTTCCGTAAAGCCACGGCCTTGGTGGCAGTGGAACGTGCCGGTATTTTAACCACGCAGTTGCATGAGCTCACGGCCGAGGATCCTAATATTCGTCTGGAGATTGAGGATAGTTGGTACCCTAATGTCTATGTCTCAGTGCTTGCCGTGCGGGGGCGTATCACACCAGAGGAGGGTGCCGAAGAAGTGCCTAATCCGGTGTTGATTGATTTGAATAAGCCGAGTTTCCGTTTCGGTTTGACTGAACTTAAGGTCACGAATCCGGACAAGCAATTTAGGCTTGAGCTTAATTTAGATCGTAGTAGCTACCAATTAAGAGAAGTCGCGACCGCCAAAATTAAAGCGACCTTAGCCGATGGTACGCCCGCCTCAAGAGCGACCGTTGCTTTGGCTGTGGTGGACGAGGCCTTATTAGAATTAGCGGAAAATCGCAGTGCCAACATTATTAAAGCCATGCGACGTGAGCGCGGCTATGGCGTGACCACGGCCACCGCGCAATCGGAAGTGGTAGGGCGTCGTCATTATGGTCGTAAGGCTGTGCCAGCTGGCGGTGCTGCTGCGGACTTGGCTAAGCGCGCCGGTACCCGTGAGCTCTTTGATACGCTCCTGTTGTGGGAGCCAGCGATTGAATTGGATGTGAATGGTGAGGCGACGATTCCTATCCCTCTCAATGACAGTATTTCTCGTTTTAAAGTGATGGCTGTCGGTGATTATGGGGTCGATCGCTTTGCTGAGGCGAGCGCAGAGTTTAGTAGCAGTAAGGATCTACAACTTATCGCAGGTATCCCGGAGGTGTTGCGTGCCGAGGATAGTTATGATCTTAGTCTAAGTTTACGTAATAGCACCGATCAAAACCTGGTGGTGTTGGTGGGCGGTCGTAGTAGCGGCGCCTTCGCAACGGAGCTTAAGCAGCAAAAAGTAAAGCTACCGGCACAGCAATCTACCACCGTGACTTGGCCCGTGAGTTTAGAGCAGGTGGCGCCGTATGCCTTGGCCGATACCGCGGATCAAGCCGCTATGGCCTCCACGCAAACCATTCGTTGGGAGTTTTATGCCTTGCAAAAAACCTCCAAGGCGAAGCAGGCAAGCGCATTGCGCGATAGCTTGAGCGTGACGCAACAGCTTAAACCCTTAGTACCAGTGAGCGTGCGTCAATCCACCTTAGTGGCCTTGGAGGGCGATAAGTCCTCACAAACGCTGTCGCTTGCGCTCCCAGACCGAGCACTCAATATTGACGGTAAGCCAATTGGTGGGATTTCACTCTTGTTGCGTGATAGTTTATTGAGCCCTAGCCAAGCACTGACTCAATGGTTCAGCGATTATCCCTATACTTGCTATGAGCAATTGGCTGCTGTGGCGGTGGGTTTAGCGGATGCAGAGGGCTGGGAAAAATTAATGTTGGATTTGCCGCAACATCTAGATGCTCAGGGTCTCGTGAGATATTTCCCGGCACCTAGGCTCAAAGGCAGTATTAGTTTAAGTGCCTATTTATTGAATTTATCCGTGCATGCCAAGCGTATTGGTTTAAATTTTGATATTCCACAAGCGCATCAAGAGCGTATTTTAAGCGCCTTGGTGGCCGCGTTTGAGGGGCGCACATCAGATAGCTATGCGCAGTCATCATGGCGTCAAAGTGAACGTTTAGCCGCCTTAGCTACCCTAGTGGCCTACGGTCAGGTGTCGGCCCGCACCGCGGCCTCATTTTACGATCAATACGATAGCTGGAATATGAGCGACTGGTTGCATTGGTTAGCCATTAGTCAGGCCTTTGATGATCCAACAATGACTGAGATCGCAAAAGCCGCCAAGGTCAATTTACTAAGCCTCTTAAGTCGTGAGGGCCAGTTATTAGTGCCACCAGCCAATGAGTTGACAAATACCTGGTGGACGATGTTTAGTCGCGAGGCCAATTTAGCGAAATTGCTCTTTTTGGCAGTTGAGGATCCAGCATGGTCTGCAGAAGTACCGTATTTATTAAACGGTCTTAATAGTCTGCAACGTCAGGGTCATTGGGGCACCACGGTGAGTAATACCTATGCTAACTTAGCCCTGCAACAGTATGCGAAGCATTTTGATCAGCCCTTGCAATCAGCCAAATTTACGGCTAGTTTACGTAGTGCGGCCCCAACCGCATCAGCACATACTCTTAGTACTGAGATTAAGCCGGACACCTTTAAGCAGCAACAGGGTGTGAGCTTGCCAATGATGGCTTGGCCTAGCGCGGGTGAGAGTCAACTTAAACTGGATTTTGAGGGTGAGGGTAAGCTCTGGGTCAATGTGACGACACATGCCGCGGTACCCCTTGACGCACCTAAGTATGCCGGTTACCGTTTAGAGCGTGAGGTCATACCGGTCGTGCAAAAGCATCCACCGCACTGGTCCCAGGGGGATGTTTATCGTGTGAATCTTAAAATTCATGCGCATGCACCGATGACTTGGGTGGTGCTCAATGATCCGATTCCGAGTGGGGCGACGATCTTAGGTTCAGGTCTAGGCCGTGATAGCCAGATTTTACAGCAGCAGTCGGCGCAGGCGGCGACTCAAAAGGCGGGTTCTGCTTGGCAGGCGACACCGAGCTTTGTGGAGCGAATGAATGATAGTTATCGTGCTTACTACGCCTACCTGGATCAGGGTGAAACGGAGCTTTCATATACGGTGAGACTGAATCACAGCGGTCATTTTAAGCTACCCCCTAGTCGTGTTGAGGCATTGTATAGCCCAGACGTCTATGGTGAATTACCGAGTCCTGAGCCTTTTAAGGTAGAAGCAAAGTAGTATGAAAGCGTGGGTGACGAAGCGCTGCTGGGGCAAGCTGCTCTATGGCTTGCTGAGCCTAGCACTGTTCTTAGTTTTAGCGCTATTAGCACTACGCGTGGCCTTGTATTATGCTGCTCCGCCGAGGCTTCCAAGCTTGGCTGAAGTCAAAGCGGCAACCTCATCCTCGTATGTGGAAGTCTTAGATCGGCAGGGTCTGGTCTTAGATCGCATCCGTCAGGATTTCAGTAAGCGACAGGGTGAGTGGCTGTCCTTAGATGAGGTGTCTCCGGCCTTTATTAAGGCGCTGATTCAATCGGAGGATAAGCGCTTTTATCAGCATGGTGGTGTGGACTGGCTCGCTTTAGTCAATGCCACTCAAGCGCATTTGCGGCAACGGCTGAGTCGAGCTTTAGCGCTTAACAATGCTGACACGAGTGGCGTGGGGCGTGGTGGAGCCTCCAGTATTTCCATGCAATTGGCGGCCATGTTGAACCCCGAATTGCAAACGAATACGCTACGTAGCTATCGCCAAAAATGGCAGCAAATGGCCACAGCGCTAGCACTTGAGCGCCATTGGACGAAGCAGGAAATCCTTGAAGCTTATATGAATCGATTACCGTTCAGGGGCGAGCTGGTGGGGATTGCCGCCGCCGCAGAAAGCTTTTATGGAAAGTATGCCTTTGGTTTAAACCCACGTGAAGCAGCGCTTTTAGCGGTGATGGTCAGAGCACCTAATACCTCAGCTGAGCGTTTGACAGCACGAAGCTGTGAATTATTGAAAAAAATGGCTGAGCCTGCAGCCTGTCAGGGCTTGGCGCATTTTGTTAATTACTATTTGCGCTTACCCCATCCGCAAACCTTGGATCGACCGCAGCATGCTCCACATTTGGCACGCTACGCCCGGCAATGGGCCAATCAGCAGCAGCAACAACGCGTCTACACCAGTCTAGATGCGGCGTTGCAACGGCGGGTCAATGAGATTTTACAGCAGCATCTTAGTGAAATTCGTGATGCCACGGTGCAGGATGCCGCGGTGTTGGTCTTAGATAATGCGAGCGGTGCTATTCTTGCCTATGTGGGCTCCTCTGCACAATTAAGTGCAGCGCCAGAGGTGGACCATGTGCGTGCGCCGCGGCAGGTGGCATCCACGCTAAAGCCCTTTTTATATGCACAACTATTGGATGAAAAGCGCTTGACGGCAGCGTCTTTGCTGCATGATTCACCGATTAATTTATTAGCCGGTGAGGGCTTATATATCCCGCAGAACCATGATCGTAATTATGCTGGTTGGGTGACGCTGCGTACGGCGCTGGCTTCATCGCTAAACATTCCAGCCGTGAGAGCGATTGTACTATTAGGGGTAGAGCCATTTTATAAAAAACTCAAGACCTTGCATTTGCCTTTGCATCAGGATAGTGAGTTTTACGGCTATAGCTTGGCTTTAGGCAGTGCGGATATGGACTTACTGAGTTTAACTAATGCCTATCGAAGCTTAGCTAATCAGGGTGTTTATAGTTCGGTCTGGTGGAATCAGGCGGAAGCTGCGACGGCTGAGCGAGTGGCGGTTTTTTCGCCGGAGGCTGCGTGGATTATTGGGGATATGCTCGCCGACCGTCAGGCGCGTGCTTATACCTTCGGTTTGGATAATGTACTGAGCACACCGTTCTGGACCGCAGTGAAGACCGGTACCAGTAAGGATATGCGCGATAATTGGACCATTGGTTGGTCGGCCGATTATACCGTGGGCGTTTGGGTCGGTAATAGTGACGGTCGCAGTATGCAAAATGTCTATGGGGTCAGTGGCGCTGGACCGATTTGGTACGATGTCATGGCCTATTTGCATCAACATCAGCGCTCCTCAGCGCCAACAAAACCAAGCACTATCGTCACAGAAAAGGTACATTTTGTAGGGGTGGCAGAGGCTGAGCGTGAGGAGTTTTTTATTGATGGCACCGCCATGACTGAGGTTGTCGCCCTGAGCAGTTTAGCGCCGGATGCACTCGCTCCGATCACCATTGAACGACCGATTAATGGCAGTATCCTAGCCATTGATCCTGAAATACCGGCATCTTCTCAAAAGCTATTGTTAAAGGCCTCGATTGCTGAGTCTGACGCCCGAGCGCCAGCTTTGCAGTGGCAGCTTGGGGAGCTGACGCTGGGTCAAGGCAGTGAGTATTTTTGGTCGCTCCGTCGCGGTAGTCATATCATTCGTTTAAAAGATGCTCAGGGCGAGCTCTTAGATCAGGTCAGAATCACCGTGCGATAGTCTTACCTGCATTGACAGTTGGGCTGTTTAAGTATATTCTGATATAGTGTTTTACTAGTTATTAATGAGGAGAAGGGTATATGAAGAAGTGGTTAGTTTTTGTTTTTGCATTGTCGTTTAGTTTTTTCTTAACTGCGTGTGGCGGCTCAAGCAAGCCCTATGAAAAAACGGCCATTGAATTTATTGAGGCGATGTACAACGGCCAAGGCGATAAAGTGCAAAAAATGATTTACATCCCTGCCGAAGAGCTTAAAGAGCCAGGCATTGAAGAGATGGTCAAGGGCAAGATGGCTGCGGCGGCACATGATGCTAAAAAACAAGCCGATCAATACGGCGGCCTTAAAAACGTAACGGTGCTGGAGTCCAGCCATGATGAGAGTGGTAAACGTGCAGATGTGCGCTTAGCGTTAACGTTTAAGAATGGTCCCGAGGGTTCTCGTGAAGAGCGCGTCGATCTGATCAAAGATGGCTCGACGTGGAAGGTGAATCTTGACTAAGTAGCCCTAGGCTTTAGTCCCGATGCGCTTAGTAAAATCGATACCGCAAGGAGTCCTGATACTGTTAGGACTCCTTCTTTTTGTGGGAAGCTACTTGCTGTTGCAAGGCGACTCACCTGAGGCAGTGGCATTATCTAAGTCACCCGTGGCAGCTCAGATTGCCGAGAAGTTAGCGCCGGGGGATTTGATTTTTCGTAGTGGTACCGCTTACGAAAGCTACGTGATTAAGCGACTGAGCGGTAGTGCCTTTTCACATATCGGGCTGGTGGTGCAGGGGGCACCGGAGGTGGAGATTATTCATGCCACAACGGATGATGATCCGGCACGACTTAATCAGGTGATACGCTCGCCTTTAGCGGAGTTTGTGAGCCCAGAATTGGCCACGCATTGGGCCGTATATCGTCTATCAAGTTTAGCTAGTCATGAGCGAGCGGCCTTAGTGCAAGCGGTGGAGCATAGCCTGGGATTGCCTTTTAGCTTAAGGGCGAGTGAGAGCGATGGCGCACGCTATTGTACGACCATTATCCGAGATGGGCTGCCGCCAGCCTTGCAACAGCAACTCAAACCACGCTTTACTTCCTATCCGGGCTTTCGTGGGGAGTTGTTATTTCCTGAAGCCTTTTTCGCCTTGCCGGCATTAGAGCTTATCCATACTAGTGATTAGCGAGTGAGCGATCTATAATAAATCATTCTACTTTAATCGTAAAAAGGAGACGGGTTGGTGAGTCAAGAGCAATTACGCGTCGCCGTGGCGCAGTTTCCAGGTAGCAATGATATTGTTCAAAATAAACAGTATATTTTGGACTTAAGTCGGCAAGCGGCGGAGGCAAAGGCCGAGTTAGTGGTGTTTCCAGAAGCAGCGATGTGCGCTTTTAGTTCTGATTTAGAAACCTTGCAAGCTGTAGCAGGGGAGTATTCTGCCGCCTTTATCGAGTTTATGCAGCAATTAGCGCAAGACCATGGTTTTGCGGTGGTTGTGGGTGTCTTAAGCCCTTCCGAGCAGGCCGATGATGCACGAGTCGTTAATCAATTGATTGCCATTGGGGCAGATGGTCAGCTGATTACACGCTATACCAAAATCCATTTATACGATGCCTTTAGTTTTAAGGAGTCCGACAAGGTGCAGCCAGCAACGCTGTATGAGGATCAGTGCGAACTAAGCTTGTTTAAGCTTAAAGGGTTTAGTATCGGTTTAGTCAATTGTTATGATTTGCGTTTTCCTGAATTATCCAGAAAATTAGCCATTGCGGGCGCGGATATTCTATCCATAAGTGCAGCATGGTTAGCAGGTCCTTATAAGGAAATGCATTGGCAGACCTTATCCCAAGCGCGTGCCATTGAAAATACCTGCTATGTCTTGGCTTGTGGTCAAACAGCACCTAAAAATACTGGTCAAAGTATGATTATTGATCCGATGGGGGCGATCTTGGCAGGCGCAGCAGAGGAGCCGGGAGTGATTGTGCAGACGCTGACGCGGGAGCGTATCCGTGCGGTGCGCCAAACCTTGCCTTGCTTAGCCAATCGTCGTTATGAGGTGTAGGCCACACTTTAGCTAAGTGTGAGTCAGCATCGTGTTAAAATTGCTCTATTAAGAATCATTAGTATTTAAATCTATTTTAGGAGAGTTTGATGGCTTTAGTCTCAATGCGCCAATTATTGGATCACGCTGCTGAGCATGGCTACGGTATCCCTGCGTTTAATGTTAACAACTTAGAGCAGGTGCAAGCCATTATGGAAGCAGCCAGAGAAACCGACAGTCCGGTGATTATGCAGGCCTCTGCCGGTGCTCGTAAGTACGCCGGTGAGCCCTTTTTAAAGCATTTAATTGAAGCAGCGGTTGAGGCTTATCCTGAAATCCCGATTGTGATGCATCAGGACCACGGTCAATCACCGGAGGTATGTCGCGGCGCCATTGATTTAGGCTTTAGTAGTGTGATGATGGACGGTTCGCTCCAAGCCGACGGTAAGACTGTCGCTGACTATGAGTATAACGTTGACGTGACGCGCCAGGTAGTGGAAATGGCGCATCGGATCGGTGTTAGCGTGGAGGGTGAGTTGGGCGTGTTAGGCTCGCTCGAAACCATGCAAGGCGATAAGGAGGACGGTCACGGTGCCGAGGGTACCTTAACCCTGGATCAGTTATTGACGGATCCGGATCAGGCGGCTGATTTTGTTAAGCGTACTCAGGTCGATGCTTTAGCCATTGCCATTGGTACTAGCCACGGTGCGTATAAGTTTACCCGCAAGCCAACGGGTGATATTTTATCGATTCAGCGGATTAAGGAAATCCACGCCCGCTTACCCAATACACACCTTGTGATGCACGGTAGTTCTAGCGTGCCACAGGAGTTATTGGCTGAAATTCGTGAGTTCGGTGGTGATATGAAAGAGACTTACGGGGTGCCGGTTGAGGAGATTCAGGAGGCGATTAAGCATGGCGTACGCAAGGTGAATATTGATACCGATATTCGCTTGGCGATGACAGCTGCAGTTCGTCGTTTTCTTCACGAAAATCCATCCAAATTTGACCCTCGTGAGTTTAATAAGCCAGCGCGTGAAGCGGCTAAGCAGATTTGTATTGCGCGCTACGAGGCCTTTGGTACCGCGGGTAATGCCTCTAAAATCAAGCCCGTGTCGTTAAAAGAGATGGCGGCACTCTATGCTGCGGGTGATTTATACCAAAAAACGGTCTAATCCCATCCAGCGCCAAATAAGCAAAAGGCGACTCGCATATCATTGAGTCGCCTTTGTTTTTGCCTTTATAAAAAGCGCCTGCCTTAGCCCGCTAGGGGCGTGGAGAGCGCTAAAAACTAAAAGGATAAGCCATTTGCAATATAGTAGGTGATTAACACCGCAATGCCAAAGCTAAGCACAAAGCGTAGCCACATGCTAAGGCCTTGCTCTACATGTACGGCGGCTGTGGGCACATCATTACTGAGCTGAGCCTGACCGGTAATCATGGGTGTAATCAGATTCTGCTTTTTAATAAAGCGATAAAATAGCACGGCACCCACATGGAGTACCACTAATAAAATCATCAGAAGCTCGGTGCTGTGGTGTATTTTTGCCATCAGATCTCTGATGTCTTTAGCAGCCAGACGATATAAAGGACCTTGGTAAAAATAACCGTCGCCGGTAAATAAACCGCTCACTACCTGGAGCCCGAATAAGCCCAAGAGGGCCAACACGGATAAGGCGCCGAGCGGATTGTGACCAAAGACCTTTTGACCACTTTTTAAGTAGTCGATAATGGCCGTGGGCCCCTTAATAAACTGGGTAAAGCGCGCATAGTAGGTGCCGCTAAAGCCCCAAAGAATACGGAAAATAATAAGACAGAGGGCAGCGAGACCAAGGCGCAGATGCCACTCCATATTGCCAGTTTTAACGGTGATAAAGGCACCGATAACACAGGCGGCAAAAGACCAATGGAATAGGCGCAAGGGCAAATCCCAAATCCGAATACGTCGTACTTCAGTTGCGCTGGGTGTAAGCATAAATTCAAACCTTTTTAATTACATGAATGCCTTAATAAGCAGGTGTTGCCATTATAAGGGATAAAGAACTCAATTTCCTTTCATTACTTGTGGAATTGTTTCATTCGAGTAATAACAGCGCTGTGCCTTGTTATACTTATACAGTGAGACAGACTGATGCCATGATGTAAGGCTGTTCAATTAATTAAGATAATTTATTTTTTATTCGGATATCAATTAAATGCTCGATCTCGGATTATTACGCAAAGACTTAGATGCTGTGGTTAGCGCTTTAGCACGTAGAGGCGTTGATTTTGATGTGGCTCGTTTTAATGACTTAGAGGCGCGCCGCAAGGACTTACAGGTACAGACCGAAACATTGCAAGCCAGTCGCAATGCCCTTGCCAAGGAGATTGGTAAGCTCAAGTCCCAAGGCTTGGATGCTGATGACTTGATGGCACAGTCAAAGGCCATCCCGGAGCAGCTAAAGGCAATGGAAGAGGAGCTGTCTGCACTACGAGAGGAGCTCAATGCGATCTTGATGTCGACCCCAAATCTTCCGCATGCCTCAGTGCCAGTCGGCGCCGATGAGGGGGATAATGTCGAGCTTCGCCGTTGGATCCCAGGGCAGGATTACGTGGCTGAGAGCGTGTTTCCTGAGGCCTTGCCCTTTACTGTACTCGATCACGTTGATTTGGGTAAGCCACTTGGCATGGACTTTGAAGTGGCAGCCAAAATCAGTGGCTCACGCTTTAGCTTTTTAAAGGGCGGTATTGCCCGTTTACACCGTGCTTTAGCGCAGTTTATGTTGGATTTGCACACTTCAAGGCATGGTTATACCGAGTGCTACACGCCGTATATTGTGAATAGTGCTTCCTTGTACGGCACCGGTCAATTACCTAAGTTTAAAGAGGATATGTTCTGGGTGACCAAAGGTGGTGAGGATGATGCGGCTGAGGACGGCAGTAAGAGCAAGGAGGAGCTGTTTTTAATTTCAACCTCTGAGATTAGCCTTACAAATATTGCACGTGATGAGATTCTTGATGCGGCGGAGTTACCGATCAAGCTGACCGCTCACAGCCCTTGTTTCCGTTCCGAAGCGGGTAGTGGCGGGCGTGATGTGCGCGGAATGATTCGTCAGCACCAATTTGACAAGGTAGAGATGGTACAAATTGTCCATCCTGATGAGTCTTATGAGGCTTTGGAGGCGATGACTTCGCATGCGGAGGAGGTATTGCAGTTATTGCAGCTACCGTATCGTGTGATTACCTTGTGTACCGGTGATATGGGCTTTGGTGCAGCGAAAACATATGATATTGAGGTCTGGGTACCGTCACAAAACACCTGGCGTGAGATCTCTTCTTGCTCGAATACCGAGGCATTTCAAGCGCGCCGCATGAATGCTCGCTACCGTGTAAGTCAGGGTAAAAATGAGTTCGTGCACACGTTAAATGGTTCCGGTGTGGCCGTAGGGCGTGCCTTAGTGGCAGTGATGGAAAATTATCAACAGGCGGACGGCAGTATTATCGTGCCGGAGGTATTAAGACCCTATATGGGTGGTTTGGAGTGTTTGACGCCTCAGGCTTAAGGAATTAGGGAGTAGTGAGCATGTTATTTTTACTTTCACCCGCTAAAAAATTGGATTACGACAGTCCCTTGGCGGCGGATTATGAGTTTGAACAACCACTTTTTGTAGCGCAAGCGACGGAGTTAATTGAGGTCTTAAAAACAAAGTCGGAGCAGGAGATTGCCGACTTGATGAAGCTTAGCGACAGTCTTGCCTCACTTAACGTTGAGCGTTATCAAGCGTGGGAGCCGAGCTTTGATCAGTCAAATTCGCGTCAAGCCATTTTAGCCTTTAATGGCGATGTGTATGAGGGCTTAGAGGCGTCGACATTGAATCAAAAGCAATTGGCGTGGACTAATCAGCATGTGGTGATTCTAAGTGGTCTGTATGGGGTGTTACGACCTTTGGATTTGATGCGCCCTTATCGCTTGGAAATGGGTACGCGCTTAGCTACCTCAAAGGGTAAAAATCTTTATGAGTTCTGGGATGAGCAAATCGCCGACTATTTGAATCAACGCCTTGCCGAGCAGAAAAATCCACTGATCGTTAATTTAGCGTCAGAGGAGTACTTTAAAGCAGTTAAAAAAGACGTCTTAAAGTACCCGGTGGTGCAATGTGTTTTTAAAGAGGAACGTGACGGTGCTTATAAAATCATCAGTTTTAGTGCCAAGCGTGCGCGTGGTCTGATGTGTCGTTATGCGATTGAAAATGGCATTGATGATCTTGAGGGCTTAAAGCAGTTTAATTTAGAGGGTTATAGCTACGATGAGGCCTCTTCCAGCGAGGACAGTCTGGTTTTTTTAAGACCCGATCAGCGTAAGAAGTGATTTAAAAAGTGTGAGATTAAAGCCGAGTCTGAAGAGATTCGGCTTTTTTTTGGGTTGTTGATGAATTTCTTTTGTATGCCACTTTTCATAACAATGAGCGCTCGAATATGGGCTGTGTTGTGATTGGCTTAGAACAAAAACACCACCACAGTGAGGAGTAGGGTGAGGCGTCAGCCTCACCCTACTCGATAGCAGGCATTAGGCCGCTAGGGCGGCTTTATCCCGTCTAGCTTGTAAAATATTGAGAGCGCAGAACACCACCACAATGCTTAAGCCGATAATATCCGTCAAGGTCTCGGGAACAATCAGCATTAAACCACCGATCGCCATTGGCAAACGCTGCCAGCTTGGAAGGTGGGTTTTAAAGTAGCCCTCTAGTGCAGCAGATAATGCCATTACCCCAGCAAAAGCAGTCACTGCCACGGAGACTATATTGAACCAATGCGGGCGTGCAAATTCACGGGCCGTGACCGCAATATCGCGCGTGTCAATCATGAGCATGTCTGGGTTGTACACAAACATAAAGGGCACGATAAAACCGGCTAAGGCCAATTTCAATGATAAGAAACCAGTGCGCATTGGATCACCCCCAGCAATACCCGCCCCAGCAAAAGAGGCTAAGGCTACCGGCGGTGTGATATTGGCAAAAATACCGAAATAGAATACAAATAAATGCGCCACAATCACAGGTACATTAAAGGTCGCTAAGGCCGGTGCCACCATGGTTGCAGTAATAATATAGGCTGGAATAGAGGGTAAGCCCATACCTAAAATCATGGAAGCAAACATGGTCAGTACCAGGGTGAAAAAGAGTGAGCCCGCACCCATGGACACAATCAACGAAGTCATCACATTACCAAAGCTGGTGAGGCTGACGACACCGATGACAATGCCCACCACCGCACACGCTGACATCACGGAGAGGGATTGCTTCGCACCGTCTTCAAGGGCCTCTAAAATCGCCTTGAAACCCATTCGGGTCTCGGGACGAATCCAGCTAATCACAACTGTAATGCCAATGGTATAAGCTGCTGCATAGCCGATAGGAATTGATTGAGCCAACATCACAATCAGCGCAACAATGGGTAGCAGCATATGGCCGCGCGCCATAAGCACCTCTTTTAAGCGCGGTAAATCTGCTTTAGGTACACCGCGCAGATTGTCTTTACCGGCACGGAAATGCACTTGTGCCAACACGCCAAAGTAATACAGGAGGGCCGGGATCAGAGCAGCTAAGGCAATGGTGCTGTACTTCACACCGGTGGTTTCAGCCATAATAAAGGCACTCGCCCCCATAATGGGTGGCAGAATTTGACCACCGACAGAGGCGCTGGCTTCAACCGCACCAGCAAAGTTGCGGCTATAACCAACTTTTTTCATTAAAGGAATGGTAAAGGCACCGGTACCCACCACGTTAGCCACTGCGGAGCCGTTAATACTTCCCATAAAGCCACTAGAAATCACCGCAACTTTGGCTGGACCGCCTTGACGGCTACCCGCAAGCGCCAGGGCTAAATCATTAAATAATTGCCCCATGCCAGAGCGTGATAAAAAGGCTCCAAATAAAATAAAGAGGAAAATAAAATCCACAGAAGCGCCGATGGCAGTGGAATAAAGACCCTCAGTTTTTAAATAAAGCTGCCCAAAAATATCCCCTAAATCATAGAGACGCGTTGCCAGACGATCTGGCACAAAATTCATATGACTATAAAAGGGGTAGCTTAAGAAGATAAGCGCAAAAATCGGTAAAATCCAGCCCGTAATTCGGCGTCCTGTTTCTAACACCACAACCACGGTCAATATGGCCATCACAATATCGGTGGTGTTAGGGATGCCACCGCGCACGGTCATGATATTTTGATATTGCGAGATGATATAAAACATGCCCGCTAAAGCTGCTGCTACCCACAACCAGTCGTACCAGACCACCTTGCTACGACTACTTTTTTTGGCTGGAGGGTAGAGTAAAAAGATTAAGGCTGCACCCACCGCCACGTGCACTGAACGTAAAATCAGTGTAGGCACGGGGTTAAAGGTCATATAGAGGTGAAATAAAGAGTAAAAAACAGCAATCGCGGTAATAAGCCAGCGTATGCTTTGGCTACTCGGGGTACGGGTGACCGATTCACGGTCAAATTTCTCCAGAATAGTTTGACTACTCGCGGTAGTCGTCTGAGAAGTATCCATAGTCATAACAGTTTTTTCCTAGCCAGAAAAAGGGGCGAAAGGTTTTTTTGGGTTCAATCGTAATTTCGGTGTAATCAGGCACTAAGCGGTAGATCTCCCAGCTGCCTTGAGGGCTGATGATACGACCCTGCATATTTGCTGACACGATCCAATGCAAGGCCGGAAGTATCACCTGACTTCGTAATCCCACAAAGCCTTCGGGTGCTACAATCGTTTCACCGTCACTAGGGGTGCCAGCACCAAAGGTTTGCAGATAACTAGCATCCAGCAATAATTGACCGGAAGATAAGTAATAGTGTTCTTGCCAATCCTGCAGCTCGACCGAATGGCGCCACCGCAAACTAAACTCAGATTCGTTTAAATAGCAAGTTTGATCTTGAAAACTGATCTTTAAGCGCTCTTGCGGCCAGATGATAAAAGCCGTCAAGCCCAACATCATAAGTAGCAGTAGCGCTATTGGAAGATGGTGTTTAGACATAAGCAAAGCTCCCGGCGGGAACCGGGAGGCTTTGATTAGGCTTTATAACTTATTTAGCAACTTCGTCATAGTACTTCTTCGCACCGGGGTGTAAAGGAGCAACTAAGCCAGACTGTGCCCCTTCAAGCGTGATAGCGCCGGCAGCTTGGTGAGCAGACTTAAGGTGCTCTAAGCTTTCAAAGAAGGTTTTGGTTAATTTATAACCGTCGTCCTCACTGATATCCTTATGGATAACCAAGGCGTTTTGAATCGCTGCGGTCGGGATGTCGGCATCATTACCGTAGGTGCCGGCTGGGATATTTAAGGATACGAAGTAAGGCTTATCCTTGGCGATGTCGGCAATACGATCGGCAGGAATTTCAACCATTTGCAGATCGAAGCTTTGCTGCAACTCCATCAAGGAGGCATTAGGTAGGCCGCTGGTCAGGAAGGCGGCATCAATACGGCCCGCTTTAAGCGCATCGGCTGCTTCGGCATAGCCTAAGTAGTCCACACGTAGGTCGTCATAGGTCATGCCAAAACCGTTAATAAGATTGCGTGCGTTAACCTCAACCCCAGAGTTTTGGTCACCTACCGCCACACGCTTACCGCGTAAATCCTCTAGCGTTTTAATGCCAGAGCGCTTGGAGGTGACCACTTGAACGTAGTTAGGATAGAGGGCGGCGATTTGCTGAACCTTATCGATCTTAGCAGGGAAGCTATTTTCACCGTTAATTGCATCAGTTAACACATCACTCATCACAAAGGCCATTTGTACTTTGTCTTGGTTGATGAGGTTGATATTTTCTACTGAAGCGCCGGTAGTTTGTGTCTTTGAGTTAACGCCGTAGGCCTTATTGTATTGCTCAGCCAAGGCTGTAGCGATGATGTTATAAGGGCCAGAAGCACCACCAGTAGCAATGGTCACAAAGCGAGTCTCTAACTTATCGCTAGCAGTGCTTGCAGGTGCTTCGGCAGCAGACTGTTGTGGCTCAGTCGTGGTTGATGAGTTCTTGGAATCATCAGAACAAGCAGCCAGTGTAAAAGCAGCAGCTACTAATAATACAGATTTCTTTAGCATAATAACTCTCTAAATTAGTAAAACAGCTCATCCCTGAAAAAGAGATGGCTATTAGTTGTTAGGGAAGGCGTTAGAGGCCAATCATGGAATCATAACTTATTTCATGACAAATGTTTATACATTTTGTAAAAAAACCGCCTAACACTGTGGTGCTAAGCGGTTTTGCAGATGCTGTTAAGCACAGTATCTTAGTTGGTCTCACTGTCTTTAGAAGCAGCCACCTGCTCAGCACTAGCGGCGGTGATTTTCATGCTGCCGGTTTTATTAAAGTGATCGTGCCAGCTTAAGGCCTCACTTAAAATATGTGGGGTATGACCACTATTTTCCGCACAAGCACGCTCAAAGTAGGAGCGTAGCTCAGCACGATAGTCAGGGTGGGCGCAATGCTCAATAATGCGTTCGGCGCGTTGGCGTGGTGATAAACCACGTAAATCGGCTAAGCCCTGTTCGGTGACGAGGATTTGTGAGTCATGCTCCGTATGGTCAACGTGAGACACCATGGGCACAATACCGGAAATATCACCGCCTTTGGCAATGGACGGACGTACAAAGAAGCAGAGGAAGCCATTTCGTGCAAAGTCGCCGGAGCCACCAATGCCGTTGATGATATCACTACCCATCACGTGGGTGGAGTTGACGTTGCCGTAAATATCCGCTTCTACCATACCGTTAATCGCAATCACGCCGAGACGACGCACCACCTCTGGGTGATTACTGATTTCCTGGGTGCGTAAAACAATGCGCTCACGGTAGAAATCGATATTTTTATTAAGCTCTTCTAGACCCGCTGGGCTAAGGGATAGCGAGGTGGCTGAGACTTTAACCAACTTGCCTGATTTGATCATATTCAGCATGCCGTCTTGAATGACTTCGGTATAGGAGGTCAGATTATCAAAATCACCCTCATTTAAACCGGCCATTACAGCATTCGCAATATTACCCACGCCAGACTGAATCGGTAGTAAATTCGGCGGTAACACCCCCTTATTTACCTCATCTCTTAAGAAGTTCAGAATATGCTCGGCAATCTTCTTCGAAGCCTCATCCGGCTCAGTAAAGACGTTAACCCGATCGGTGCCGTGGGTTTCGACAATGGCAATGATTTTTTCGGCGGGGCAATGGTAGTAAGGCTGGCCGATGCGATCAGCGACCTCTACAATGGGTATCGGCTTACGATGCGGTGGGAGGGCAGTGCCGTAGTAAATATCATGCATGCCGTCAAGTTTTTCACTCAGTGCGTAGTTGACCTCGATAATGACCTGATCTGCTTGGTCGATCCATGTCTTGTTATTACCCACAGAACCGGCAGGAATTAAACTGCCGTCTTCACGAATACCTGCGACTTCAATCACAGCAATATTTAACTTGCCGTAAAAGCCGAACCACGCATGCTGCGCCACATGAGAAAGATGAATATCCATGTACTGCATTTTGCCGCTATTAATTTTCTTGCGACACGTCGGGTCGGATTGATAGGGTAGTCGCATCTCAATGCCGTCCACCTCAGCCAAGGCACCATCTAATTCGGGTGCGGTTGAGGCGCCTGTCCAAACGCCGATTTTAAAGGGCCTGTTTTGAGCGCGCTCTTCACGAATGCGTGCCGCTAGGGCAACTGGAATCTCCTTGGGATAGCCGGAACCAGTAAAACCACTCATTCCCACATTAACTCCTGAAGGAATCTTTTTGACAGCCTCCTCCGCTGACATAACTAAACTGTGATAGCCCTTATTCTTAATTCGTGATAGAGACTCAAACTTCTGACTCATTTCTTAACCCTTAATTTGATGGCACATGTCCGAATATTAACTACTAAAAGTCGATGATTTTTCATAAGGATAATGATAAATTATCGACGCCTAAAGAATATAACACAGTTAAATTGAGAATTTCCTAATAAAAAAAGAACCGATACTAAAACTAGCTATCGGTTCTTTGATTTTAGGTGTTGTCGTGAGGATTACTCGTTGGCATCACCCGGTGTCGGCTTAGTGGTACTCGCTGCTGCGTTAGTTTCAATTTGAACTAACTCGCTTGTGACAATCACTTTGGCCGCTTTGCGTGGTCGTCCCAACTTGACGGGTGCAGCTTCGGGGATGCGTGTCACCGCATCGGGGTTGGTTTCAATCATGTGTAAGCCGGCAGCAGCAATCACTTGCGTTAAGCTCTCGCTTGCATGCTCTGCGTTGTTGGCGACGGGCGCAGCCTCAGCCTCATCAGCGTCGTTGTCGGCTGGAGCGCTTGCGGTGATGGCAGTGTCGTCCCCAGCAGGAGCTGCGGCTTCGGGCGCAACTGCAACCTCAGCTTCTGTACTCATCGCTTCTGTCGTTACTTCGCTTGCTGCTTGTTCTGCTTCCGCGGCAGGCGTTGACGTCTGGTTATCGACTGGCTGCGAAGTCTTAACCTCATCTTCCACTGCTAGTGACTCGGTGGGCGTGGCGCTTTCTGGCATCGCAGGCGCTGCGGAATCCATCACTGGCTCGCTCGTCACACTGAGCGGGGTTTCTGCTTCAGTGACAGGGGTCTGCTCAGTGTCAGCGGTGCGCTTAGTGAGCTCCTCAACATCAATTTCACCCTTGGCAATTTGTTCAGATACCTCTACATAGTCCTGACTCGGTGCATTTAACATCACCTCATTCGGCACGAAGGGTAAGGCTGCTGCTGGCGCATTATGCTCTTTTTGAGAGCGACGATTACGCTGATTACTGCGGTTTTGGCGGCGACGTGTATCCGCCTGCGTGGCATCGTCCTGCGTTGCCGCATCTGCTTCGGCTGTGTGGGATGGCGTTTCACTTACTTGAGGCGTTTGCTCTGGCGTCGTCACGGCTGCCTCAGCCTGTTCATCAACTACAGCTTGTGTCGCTGGTTGCTTTTGACGCGTGCGCTTTTGCTCCTCACGAGCTGGTGCACGGAGAAAGCGTGGCTCCTCCTCATCACGGCGTTGCTCGGCTGGCTGCTGTAATTCATGCTGCGCATTCGCTTCCGCTTGGATAGCTGGCTCAGGCGCTTGCTGTTGCGCTTGTTGTGATCGCTGTTCAGCCGCTTTACGCTGCTCGCGCTGCTCGTTTTTGCTTGCTTGAGCTTGCGTCTCTTCAGCAACTTGTTGCTGCTGATTCTGATTTAATTGCGCTTGATTGTCATTGTCTTGACGCGGTTGGCGACGCGAGCGACGATTGTTGCGATTTGCGTCTTGCTCCTGACGACGTTTATCATTTGACTGACTCTGTTCTTGTGCTTGCTGATTGGCTTGCTTTGGCGCTGCCTCTGCCTGAGCTGCCTTTTTAGGGCGTGCTTGACGGCGTGGCTTTTGTGGTGTGCCAGCTTCAGTTTCTTGCGCGGCACCACGTTTAGCGGTACGACGTTGATTGCGTTGACGCGGTTGACGTTGCGCCGAGTCGCCACCTTGGCGTGCAGGGTTTTTCTTAGCAGCAGCGGCTTTTTTGGTTGGTGTCGCCTTTTTTGTCGTTTCCGTTGCTTGTTCTTCAGCATCTTGAGGGCGCATAAAGAAAGACATAATGCGCTGCAAGAAACTCTTAGGCACGACCCGCTCAGCTACCTCAGCCGCTTTGGCGGTGGCGGCCGCAACCGTTTTTTCTACTTTAGGTGGGATAGGCTCATCATGGGCAATGCCTTTCACAATAGCGCTGGGGCGTTTTTCCTGCTCCTCAAGACGGGCAGTTTGCTCGCGCCACTGTACCACTGATTCAGGGACCGGCATTAATTCCACACTGCTTTTATGATCATCTAAGCGATTATCGTCGTAACGTAAGCGCTCAATATGGTGGTGCGGGGTTTCTAGGGCTTTGTTAGGAATCAGTACAATACGAACATTGAGACGATTCTCAATTTTCACAATATCAGCGCGTTTTTCATTTAATAGGAAGGTCGCTACATCCACCGGCACCTGTGCATGGAGGGCGGCGGTATTTTCCTTCATCGCCTCTTCTTGGATCAGGCGCAGGATATTTAAGGCGCTGGACTCCACATCACGAATCACACCAGTACCATTACAGCGTGGGCAGGTAATATGTGAACCCTCGTTGAGCGATGGACGTAAGCGCTGACGTGATAGCTCCATCAGACCAAAGCGGGAAATTTTGCCCATTTGGACGCGAGCACGGTCAAAATGTAAGGCTTCGCGCAGTTTTTGTTCAACCTGGCGCTGGTTTTTATTATCGTCCATATCAATAAAGTCGATAACAATTAAACCGCCCAAGTCACGTAGACGTAATTGACGCGCTACCTCCTCGGCCGCTTCAAGGTTGGTCCGTAAGGCAGTCTCTTCAATATCTACGCCACGGGTTGAGCGTGCAGAGTTAACATCAATGGCGACTAAAGCCTCGGTGTGGTCCACCACAATGGAACCGCCAGAAGGTAGTGAGACATTGCGCGCATAGGCGGTTTCAATCTGATGCTCAATCTGGAAGCGTGAGAATAGCGGCACCGCATCACGATAGCGCTTAACTCGATTGACATTTTCCGGCATCACATCCTGCATAAAGGCCATGGCCTGTGAGGTAATCTCATCCGTGTCGATAAGAATTTCAGCAATGCTCGGTGAGAAATAGTCGCGAATCGCGCGAATTACGAGACTGGATTCCTGATAAATCAGTACTGGGGCAGGGTGCTGTTTGGCTGCGTTATCAATGGCATTCCAGAGCTTTAACAGATACTGTAAATCCCAGTCCAATTCCTCGGTAGAGCGTCCGATACCGGCCGTGCGGGCGATGATGCTCATGCCCTGTGGTAGCGCTAATTTATCCATCGCCTCTTTGAGCTCTTGGCGATCCTCTCCCTCAATGCGACGTGAAATACCGCCGCCGCGAGGGTTATTAGGCATCAATACTAGGTAGCGACCTGCTAAGGAGATAAAGGTAGTGAGGGCAGCGCCTTTGTTACCGCGCTCCTCCTTTTCGACCTGTACAATTAGCTCCTGCCCCTCGTGTAGGGCATCTTGAATGCGAGCAGTGCGTAGATCCACGCCCTCTTTAAAGTAGCTGCGCGCAACCTCTTTGAATGGCAAAAAACCATGGCGCTCGTGACCATAGTTAATAAAACAAGCCTCTAAACTCGGCTCAATACGGGTAATCACACCCTTGTAGATATTGCCCTTACGCTGTTCGCGACCGGCGCTTTCAATATCGATGTCGATAAGCTTTTGCCCATCAACAATTGCAACGCGTAATTCTTCTTGGTGTGTTGCATTAAATAACATGCGTTTCATGTATCAAACTCTCCGAAAAAATGCCACAGCAATATATGCTGAACTCCCCGGAAAGAGTTGTTACGGGCTTGGTGACGCTGCGAAATGACGACAGCTAGTTTTTTGTGTGTTGTTTTTATTGAGTAGACATCACTAAGCGTAAATCAGCACACCCCAACGCTCGGTGCACACACAGGCTGTATGGGTACCGAGTAGGGGGCGTTTATCCGTACTTGTGGGAGGTATTCGATAGGCTCCCAGCAAGTGACATGGGCTATTCACAATCAACTGAACAAACAAAAAAATAGTTAAAAAAACAAAAAACATGAAACTGATGTATTTATCAATCAGTTTACTTATACCCTATAGAGCTAGACTGGTGGCCTAGTCTATAAGTAAAAAATCCTGTACTTTCACTTAACAATCAACCATCTCATCTGCATGACAAGTGCACTGTGGGCAGGAGGTTAAATACTGCCGCATCAATAACAGTCACTGTCAACGACAAATGAACACCGATAACAACTCAAAAGAAAACGGGCCTCAGCCTAAATGCACTGACTCAGTGGGCAAGATGCGCAGGCACTGGCTGCCATAGGTGTGAGCAGCTACCTGAGCAAAGCTCAAAAACCCTGACAACGCTGTATAAATCAAAACTCAGTAAAAATCCATGAGTTACAATAGCGTGTTAAGGTAGAGTGTAGGCTTTACAGTCTTGAGAATATCGCAAGCGGATAGGCAATAGGCCCTTCGACGATTGCGCCACTTTCTTTTACTGCGGGTATTAGGAATTATAGTTAGTCTTTACAATATGTGCAAACAAAGTTCATCAGATGCGCCCAGATTATCTGTACAAATGTTAGAAATCGATGCTGCCAGTGCGGGGCAGCGTTTGGATAACTTTTTAATCCGTGAGTGCAAGGGGGTGCCTAAAAGTCATCTTTATCGGGCGGTGCGTTCGGGGCAGGTGCGGGTCAATCGGGGCCGTGTCAGTGTTGATTACCGTTTGCAGCAGGGTGATACGGTGCGTATTCCGCCCATGCGCATGGCGGCCCCAGATGCTAAGCCCACGGCGCCACAGGCAGAATTTCCGGTGGTGTTTGAGGACGATGCGATTTTGGTGATTAATAAGCCTGCGGGTGTGGCGGTGCACGGTGGTAGTGGCGTTTCCTTTGGGGTGATTGAGCAATTGCGCGCGGCGCGGCCGCAGCAGCGCTTTCTCGAATTGGCGCATCGCTTGGATAGAGAAACCTCGGGGCTCTTAATTATTGCTAAAAAGCGCTCAGCCTTGGTGGCGCTGCATGATATTTTTAAGCAAGCTCGTACCCAACGGCATTATCGTGCCTTGGTTGTGGGAGAGCTGCAGCAAAAGGTGCAACATATTAAAAAGCCTTTGCTGAGGTATTTGACGGCCGAGGGCGAGCGTCGGGTGCGGGTCGATCCCCAAGGGCGTTATGCGCATACCATTGTCACTGTGTTGCAACGTTACCCGGACTATACTTTGATTGATGCAGAAATTCTGACAGGTCGAACCCATCAGATTCGGGTGCACTTAAAGTCCATCGGTCACACCATCGTGGGTGATGAGAAGTATGGGGATGATGAATTGCGTAAAAAGCTAGTGCAACAAGGCTTTAAGCGTATGTTTTTGCACGCCTCTAAGCTGCGTTTTCCGCACCCCATTAGCGCCGAGTGGATGACGGTCGAGGCTGAGTTGCCGCCAGCCTGTGAGCAGCTGTTAAAGCGTATTGCGGCGCATGAATTTTAATTAATTGAGAATGTATTAAGCATGAAGTATTCAACCGTAATTTTTGATTGGGATGGCACCGTTGTTGATTCAACCTATGTGATTGTGGATGCCATTAAAAAGGCCAGTCGTGAACTGGGTTTAGAGGAGCCGACCACGCAAAAAGCCAGTTGGGTCATCGGTTTGTCGCTGCCCAAGGCCTTGTTGGAAGTGGTGCCGGGCTTAGATGAGACACGCTTGCAGGCCTTTATCGATGCCTATAGAAAGTACTATTTCAGCGCCGATCCCGATTTAAAGCTATTTGATGGTGTGTTGCCGATGATTCAGCGCTTGCGTGAGCAGGGTCTGATGACAGCAGTTGCTACTGGTAAAAGTCGCTTTGGTCTTGATCGTGCCTTAGACAATCACGGTATTGCGAATTTATTCGATGTCACTAAAACGGCCGATCAAACGCAAAGTAAGCCTAGCCCCGTGATGTTGCAAGAGATTTTTGATGAATTGATGGTGCAACCCGATGAATGCGTTATGATAGGGGATACCTCACATGATATTTTGATGGCGCGCAATGCCGGCTGTGATAGTATTGCCGTGACCTATGGTGCTCATACCCTACGTGAAATCAGTCAGGCTGAGCCTAGCTATATTGTGAATCATGTCGGTGAGTTGGAGCATCTGCTATCGCGTCACACTAAAAAACGCTCAGAGTAATTTATTATGCCTACTAACAAGCAATGGCCGGAAAGTTTGATCCGCAATTTCCTCATCCATATTTATATCGCCTGTGCGGTGCCGGGTCTGGTCGCACTTTGGATGAGCTATGCCTTCAGGGACGAAGGGCATATTGCCAGTGCTGAGGTGTTGGTGCATTATTTAGCCGCTGCCTGTTTGTTGATGTTGGCGGCTACCCTGCTAATTACACCTTTATCGCGCGTTTTGGCGCAGCCTAATTTAGCCATGATTAGGCGACCTCTTGGTTTAGCTGCCTTTGCCTATGCATTTTTGCATTGGCTAGGCTTTTTTTACTTGCATGAGTTTAATGGCACTGCGATTTGGGTGGCTTTTAGCCTCAATCCAGCGCTGTGGGCGGCGTTAGTTGCCTCGCTGTTAATGGTGCCGATGGTGTTGACTGCTAATCATCAAGCTATGCATGATTTGGGGATTTGGTGGCGCCGTATTCATTCGGCCATTTATGTGGTGGCGCTCTTGTGGATTTACTATATGGCCACGAGCTTTAGCTTAACCAATGGTGATCGTCTACTCTTTAGCTTAGTCTCCGTGCTATTAATTTGGCGTGTTTATCATGGCTTTACGACACGCCGTCGCGTGGCTAAGAAGCTCGATAGTATTAACACGCGTGAGCGGGACGAGGATAAGTAGCGCAACAAACCAGTAGCCACTTAGCGCCGGCGGTGGTGTAAGATTTCCCTCCGCAGGCGCTTAAGCAGCTTAAGCTAAAAACAAAAATAGGGTGGCTTGCTTATCAAGGGAGGGGGCGGGTTGCTTTTTCCACTCGGCAACACTGGCGGTTTTAATCCATTCGTTTTTCCCTGTAATATCTCTGGCCACGCAAAGACGGGTATTAGCATTGAGGTGTTGCAGCAAGCTAGCAAACATGGCCTCATTGCGATAGGGTGTTTCAATAAATAATTGCGTCTGATTGAGGCGGCGGGATTGCTGCTCCCATTGCTTTAATTGCTTGGCGCGCTCATCACTTTTGACCGGCGCATAGCCGTTAAAAGCAAATTGTTGACCATTCAGACCGCTTGCCATTAAGCCCAAAAGGATCGAGCTGGGGCCTACCCAAGGTACAACCTTAATACCTAAGGTATGCGCCTCAGCGACTACATTGGCGCCTGGATCAGCGACAGCAGGGCAGCCTGCTTCTGAGACTAGACCAATTTCCCCACCCTCGGGAATGGCCTTAAGCCACGCGCGAATTTCTTGGCTGGGTGTTTTGTTGCTGAGGCTATGAATGGTGATGTCTTGTAATACATGCTGTGTTTCAATTAGCTTTAAAAAGGCGCGTGCAGTTTTGGCATTTTCTGCGATATAGCTATCTAGCTTAGCCGCTAAAGCCTGCACCTCAGTAGGCAGCCATTGGGCGGGCGAGCTTTCGCTAAGACCAACGGGAATCAAGTGTAAGGTTTTTTGCGTCATGAGTACTATCTTTGTGCCAATAGAGTAGGGTTAAAACCAAAGTGACGTAGCATGCGCGATAGCGCAATTAATGGTAGCCCGATGATGGCGGTGGGATCATCGCTACGCATGGACTGCATGAGGCTGATACCCAAGGACTCAGCCTTGGCGCTACCTGCGGTATCAAAGGGTTCGTCATGGCACAGGTAATGATGGATCTCTGCCTCGCTCAACTCGCGAAAATGACAGGCGGTCAGCACATCCTCAACTAACAGCGCCTCCCCATCCGTCACGGCGAGGGCACTGTGAAACTGCACCACCTGACCGGAGAGCTGCTGCAATTGGGCAAAGGCGGCCTCATAGCTACCAGCCTTGCCGATAGGCTCACGCCCTAGGGTAGCTACTTGATCGGAGCCAATCACCAGACTGCCGGGGTACTTATCGGCGACGGCTTTGGCTTTGGCGGCAGCCAGTCTAAGACTAAGTTCAGCAGGATTTTCGCCGTCGCGTGGTGTTTCATCAATATGTGACGCTTCAACCCTAAACGGGACGCCTAGACGTTCAAGCATCATGCGTCGATATGGCGAAGTTGAAGCAAGAATAAGACAATTCGGAGCGGAAGTCATTATTTTAATTGACCTATATGGGTAAAAGAGGTTATTATTCTATGTTTTTACGTGGTTGCGAGTAAAGGCCATGCGCAAAATAGATGTATATACTTTTATTGCTCAGCAGCGCCCTATCGCAAAGCCGCTGATTGGTGAAGCTGAGATTAGTCATTTTAGACGTTTTTGCTCAGATTTACCAACCCAAAAGCTAGCAACAGAAAGCTTGGACGAGTCCTTAGCGCGTAACCAAGTCTACTGGCAGGTGGAGGGCGAGCAGTTATCGACTGAGGTATATCCTCAGGGTCGCTATCTGTTGCATTTTTTGATTGAAGCCGAACCGGTTGTGATCTGTCAGCGTTGCATGAAGCCTTTTCGCTTTGCTTTAACGGTTGAAGCGACGGTTGAAGTCGTTCCTTCGGAGCAGCAGCTCGAGGCGGTTAGTGAGTCGGGTGAAGTTGTACTAGACGATTATGAAAAGGTCGTGGCCAATCCCTATCTTGATATACTTGAGCTAGTTGAGGATGAGTTAATTTTAGCTTTACCCTTTATGCCAAGTCATGAGAGTTGTGCAGAGGGGCAGGCTTTACTAGACGAGTACGCAACACCAGCAGAGGAATCGCCTTTTGCGGTTCTGAAGAACTTAAAAAATAGCTAGTGTTTAGGATCTGGGATCGTTGTCCGCTAGAGCGTACCGTTAAGCTTTATTATTTGTTTTAATTTTTTATATTGTTCTGAGTGTAGAGCAAGTAATTATTTGTATTTGGAGTCATCATGGCTGTTCAACAAAACAAAAAATCACCATCAAGACGTGGTATGCGTCGTGCTCACGACGGTTTAACTAAGCCGGGCGTAGCGATTGAAGCAACAACGGGTGAGTTACATTTACGTCACCATATCAGCCCTAACGGTTTTTACCGTGGTCGTCAGGTGATCAAGTCTAAAAGCGACGAGTGATTAATAGTTCACCCGTGCTTATGGAGGCATGTACGGCGCTTATGTTTACTGTGCCTATATTCTCATAGCGCAAGGGCGACTTTTAAAATTAATTAATTCATATTGTCGTGATCAAAATTGCTATTGATTGTATGGGTGGCGATGAGGGCCTTGCGGTTACCATTCCTGGTACAGTGCAGGTAGCCAATCGCTATCCGGATACGCATTTTTTATTAGTAGGTTTGGTCGATCAGATTGAGGCTGCATTGGAGCGGGCAAAGCCTGCTAATCGGTCTCAATTTGAGATAGTTTCTGCAACTGAGGTTGTCACTATGGACGATCCGGTTGAGGTGGCTTTGCGCCGCAAAAAGGATTCTTCCATGCGTGTCGCCATCACTTGTGTTAAGGATGGTCGTGCCGATGCGTGTGTCTCTTCAGGCAACACAGGTGCCTTGATGGCGCTGTCGCGCTTTATTCTTAAAATGCTTCCCGGGATTGATCGTCCAGCCATTGCCACGGCCTTGCCGAATGTCAAGGGCGGCGGCACCACGGTGCTTGATTTGGGCGCCAATGTCGATTGTAGTGCTGAGCATTTACTTGAGTTTGGCATCATGGGCTCTGCCTTGGTGCAAGCCATTGATCATATTGACGCGCCTACGGTGGGTATCCTCAATATTGGCCAAGAGGATATTAAGGGTAACGATCAGGTTAAGCAAGCCGCTCAGTTGCTGAAAAGCAGTCATTTGAATTTCTACGGTAATGTCGAGGGTGATGATATCTTCAAAGGCACGACCGATGTGATTGTGTGCGATGGCTTTGTCGGTAACTCGGTGCTTAAAGCGATTGAGGGCACGGCCAAGATGATCTTAGGCCAGATTAAATTAGAGTTTAAGCGCAATCCCTTTAGTCGCTTTGCAGCGCTATTGTCAATGCCGGTCTTTAAAAGATTGCGTCAACGGCTAGATAATCGTCGTTATAATGGCGCCGCTCTGCTCGGTTTGCGGGGTGTGGTTTTTAAAAGCCACGGTTCTGCTGATGAACTGGCTTTTGCCTGTGCTGTGGAACGTGCCCGAGGGGCGGTGGCGAGTAATCTCCTAAGTAAAATTATCCATAGCGTAGAGCGAAGTAATGCTATAAAATCACAGAATGAGTAAGCGCATGCTTCAGCTGTGGTGGCAGATGTCGAGTCTGGCCCGTCGCAGCCTTAGTTTTTTTCTGAGTTGTTCCGCCATATAGAGGAGTCCATAGTGCATCAATACGCCAAAATTATTGGTCACGGTAGTGCCTTACCGAAGTCAGCCATTAGCAATGACGAGCTTGCTAAGCAATTAGCAGCGCAGGGTGTGGAGACTTCGGATGAGTGGATTCAGTCTCGTACCGGTATTCGTCAGCGGCATATCGCCGATGCCTCAGTGCAGACCAGTGACTTGGCGGTTGAAGCAGCCAAAAATGCCCTCGCATCAGCAGCGCTAGACGCAAATGACATTGATTTAATCATTCTCGCCACCACCACCCCGGATATGATTTTTCCGAGCACTGCATGTATCGTACAGGCTAAGCTCGGCATCACTAATCACGCCATGGCATTTGATGTGCAGGCGGTATGCAGCGGTTTTGTCTATGCGGTGACGATGGCGGATAGTATGATTCGCAGTGGCAATGCCAAGCGAGCTTTAGTCATTGGTGCGGAGACATTTACCCGCCTGTTAGACTGGCAGGATCGTGGTACCTGCGTACTCTTTGGCGATGGTGCGGGCGCGATTATTTTAGAGGCGTCTGAGGAGCCGGGTATTTTAGCGACGCAGTTAAATGCGGATGGGGCCTTTGAGTCTATCTTGCATGTACCGGGCCGTATTTCACGTGGTGCGGTGGTGGGTGATCCTTTTATGCGTATGGACGGTCAGGCGGTCTTTAAAAAGGCCGTGAGTTTGTTGGAGCGTTCAGCACTGGATGTGTGCGATAAGGCCGGCATCAGTCACGAGGAGATTGAGTGGTTTGTGCCGCATCAGGCAAATCTTCGCATTATTAATGCCTTGGGGCGCAAGCTCAGCCTACCGGCCGAGCGGGTGGTGGTGACGGTGGATAAGCACGCCAATACATCGGCCGCTAGCGTGCCCTTAGCCTTTGATGAGGCTTGTCGTGACGGTCGCATCCAGCCCGGCCAGTTGGTTTTATTGCAGGGCGTAGGTGGCGGCTTTACATGGGGTTCTGTGCTGTTGAGAGCCTAGTATCCCTCAGTGTATTCGATTTCAGTGATTAATTAGGGTGGTGTTATATGACTAAATTAGCATTTGTATTTCCGGGTCAAGGTTCACAGAGTGTCGGCATGCTCGACAGTTGGGCTTCAAATGATGCCGTTAAAGCGGTGATGGATGAAGCGAGTCAAGCCTTAGCCCAGGATTTACATCGCTTAGCGGCCGAGGGGCCGGCTGAGGCCTTAAATTTAACCACCAATACGCAGCCGATTATGTTGACCGCCAGCTACGCCATGTATCAGGCCTATTTATCCGCTGGTGGTGCAGCACCTGAGGTCGTTGCAGGCCATAGTTTAGGTGAGTACACGGCATTGACGGCGGCGGGTAGCTTATCGCTTAGTGACGCTGTGCGCTTAGTGCGTATTCGTGCCGATGCCATGCAATCTGCAGTACCCGTGGGTGAGGGCGGCATGGCGGCCATTTTAGGCTTGGATGATGATGCCGTGCGCCAGGTCTGTGAGCAGGCTAGCACGGATGATAGCTTTGTCGAAGCGGTCAATTTCAATGCTCCGGCACAGGTAGTGGTTGCTGGTCACAAGGATGCTATTGATCGTGTTTGCGTGCTGGCCAAGGAAGCGGGCGCAAAGCGTGCGCTACCGTTGCCAGTTTCTGCGCCCTTCCATTCACGTTTATTAGAGCCAGCGGCGCAGGTGTTGGCGGATGCCTTAGCAGCAATTGAATTGCAGCGCCCAGCCATGCCCGTGATTAATAATGTCGATGTAGCCACGGCCGATATGCCTGAGGATATTGTGGATGCCTTAGTGCGTCAAGCGTGGCACCCAGTGCGTTGGGTTGAGACCATTCAGGCGATGAAGGCGATGGGCGTAACGCATGTGGTCGAATGTGGTCCAGGCAAGGTCTTAAGCGGTTTGATTAAGCGTATCGAACCTGAGTTACAGGTCTTAAGTATTAACGATCCTGCTTCTTTAGAAGCGACTTTGGCGGCTTTAAAGGGTCAGGCAAATCACGCCTAATCGCCTCTCATCATTGCTTTTATAAGCGCTTTTTTTAGGGTAAAAACAGATGTCGGAAAAAGTTTTAAAGGATAAAATTGCTCTCGTTACCGGTGCCTCTAGAGGAATTGGTAAGGCGATTGCCAAGGCATTAGCTGAGCAAGGTGCCGTGGTGGTGGGTACAGCCACTAGCGAACAAGGCGCTGAGGGCATCACCAAGGAATTAGAGGCGTTCGGCGGGCGCGGTGTGGTGTTAAATGTCACCGATGATGCGGCGTGTGATGCGCTCTTGGCAGAGCTGGCCAAAGAGGGTGGTCCGCATATTCTGGTAAATAACGCGGGTATCACGCGCGATGGTCTTGCAATGCGCATGAAGGACGAGGATTGGTTGGAAGTGATTCAGACCAATCTTAACGCTGTCTTCCGTTTAAGTCGTGGTGTGATGCGTGCGATGATGAAGGCGCGTGAGGGTCGGATTATTAATTTGACTTCAGTAATTGCCTCTGTAGGTAATCCCGGTCAAGCTAACTACGCCGCCGCTAAAGCAGCGGTTGCCGGTATGAGCCGTAGCTTAGCCAGCGAATTGGGTAGTCGTAATATCACCGTTAACTGCGTGGCGCCCGGCTTTATTGATACCGATATGACACGTTCATTAGGCGAGGAAGCGACTGAGGCACTATTATCACGTATTCCTTTATCGCGTTTTGGTCAGCCTGAGGACGTGGCTAATGCGGTGGTGTTTTTAGCTAGCCCGCAAGCTGCTTATATTACGGGCACCACCTTACATGTGAATGGCGGTATGTTTATGCAGTAATCACTGCATGGCAGTAGCAGTTTTTAGTCAGGGTCTGCTTATTTGCACTCAATTGAGTAGCTAAATTAGGTGGATCTGTCGTAAAAAGAGTCGCAATACAGGAAAATTATTGTCTTAAGCGACTTATTTAATGAACATTGCAGTGTTTTTGTCTAAAATGCAGTTTTAAACACAGCGCATTGCAATTTTTGGGTGTTTTATCTACTTGAACTAGGCCTGCTTTTTGCTTAGACTTGAGTAGTTCAAAACGATTAATCACACGATGGGTCATATTTTTGACCATTAGTTTTTAATTATTAAGGGCATGTCCCTTTTTGGAGATATACATGGATAGCATCGAACAACGCGTCAAGAGCATTATTGCTGAACAATTAGCAATTAAGGACGAGTCTGAGGTAAAAAATGAGTCTTCTTTCCTAGACGACTTAGGTGCTGACTCGCTTGATATGGTTGAGTTAGTGATGTGCTTAGAAGACGAGTTCGAAACCGAAATCCCTGACGAAGAAGCAGAGAAAATCACGACCGTTCAACAAGCAATTGATTTCATCACTGCTAACAAGAAGTAATCGCTTGGGTGATTTTCGTATTACCGCCTAGACCGTCTTTTGTGCGCAGTCACGCTGGCACAACTAGCAGGCTTAGGCGGTTTTTTTGTCATTTTTTAGAACAAAAACTAACAACTCATTAAGGAGTGTTCTGTGAGAAGACGAGTCGTCATAACAGGCTTGGGCATTGTGTCACCTGTTGGAAATACCATTGATTCCGCATGGGATAATTTGGTCAATGGCCGCTCAGGTATTGGCCCGATTACCCGTTTTGATGCGAGTGAATTCAACTCTCAGATTGCAGGTGAGGTCAAGGACTTTGACGTCACTAAGTATATTGGCGCAAGAGAAGCCAAGCAGATGGATACCTTTATCCATTACGGTATTGCTGCCAGCCTGGATGCGTGGCAGGACTCTGGTTTAGATATTAATCAGATTAATCCTGAGCGTGCTGGCGTGATCGTGAGTTCCGGTATTGGTGGTTTACCTCGGATTGAGGAAACACAAACGGCCTACCTTGATAAGGGGCCGCGCCGTATTAATCCTTTCTTTGTGCCAGCCTCATTGATTAACTTAATTTCAGGCCACCTGACCATTATGCTAGGTCTAAAGGGGCCGAGCTATGCGGTGGTATCTGCGTGTACCACCGGCCTTCATTCGATTGGTGATGCTGGTCGTTTGATCGAGTATGGTGATGCCGATATTATGATTGCTGGCGGCGCTGAATCTACGGTATCTCCTTTAGGTATCGGTGGTTTTGCGGCGATGCGTGCACTGTCTACGCGCAATGATGATCCGACGGCCGCTTCGCGCCCTTGGGACGTTGACCGTGACGGTTTCGTCTTGGGTGAGGGTGCCGGTGTGATGGTACTTGAAGAGTATGAGCATGCCAAAAAGCGTGGTGCCAAGATTTACGGTGAGTTAGTCGGTTACGGTATGAGTTCCGATGCGCATCATATCACTGCACCAAATGAAGACGGTCCTCGCCGTGGTATGGTCAATGCCTTGAGAAATGCCGGCATTAATGCTGATCAGATTAACTATGTGAATGCGCATGGTACCTCCACCCCATTGGGTGATGTTAATGAGACCAAAGCCTTAAAGCTGGCTTTAGGTGAGCATGCGCACAAGGTTGTGGTTAACTCCACCAAATCAATGACAGGGCACTTATTAGGTGCGGCTGGTGGTATTGAGGGCGTGTTTGCGACCCTAGCGGTTTATCATCAGAAATCGCCACCAACCATCAATCTTATCAACCAAGATCCTGAGTGTGATCTAGACTATTGTGCCAATGAAGCGCGTGACGTAGCGATTGAGTATGCGCTATCTAACTCCTTTGGCTTTGGTGGCACTAACGGCTCAATGGTTGTTAAGAAAGTCTAGTGTTATTGCATGTCCTCGCCAGTTTTAAACCGAGTTTGGTATCAGAGTTTAGAGATTAAGCCGAGCGCTTATGCGATTTTTTTTAAGGCCGGCTTAATCTGGCTCACTTTGTTACTTTTTTTCGACTTTATTACTGCCTGCTTGATTGCGTCACTCTTATTTGTTTTTTTAAAACATGCTTCCTCCCAAAGGACTTGGGGACTGTCCCTGAGTCCGGAGGGTGAGTGTCGCTATTATCCCTATGATTCCCGTCGTGAGGGTACCCGAGCGGCTGCGATTCGTTGCAAGCCGATCGCCGTGCGTTATGTCTTGTTTTGGTGTTATTTATTGCTGCAGGCAGAGGACGGCAAGCGCCATCAATTAATCATTTGCTTACATGCCTTAAAAGCGCAAGAGAAGCGTCGCTTTAATGCCTTATGTCATAATTGGTCTCAGGAGATAATGGCATGAGTACAGAGCGGGAATTAGACGCAGCCCTTGTAAAAAGAGCTCAAGCCGGTGAAAAACGGGCTTTTGAGCTGTTAGTGAGTAAGTATCAGCGACGCATTTTGCGGCTGCTGGGGCGCATTTTATACAATCAAAGTGATGTTGAGGACGTGGCACAGGAAACCTTCCTGAAGGCATATCGTGCCTTGCCTAAGTTTCGCAATGAGAGCGCCTTTTATACTTGGCTCTATCGGATTGCGGTTAACACCGCCAGAAATCATCTTTCCAGTAAACAAAATCAGCTGTTTGTCTCAGATCAACTGGAGAGTCAGGATGGTGAAACTTTTTCTTTGTTAGATAATCTAACAGATGGAGAAACCCCTGAAACACATATGCACAATCGCGAGATTTTAGAGGCTTTGCAGGCAGCACTTGATGATTTGCCCGAGCAATTGCGCCAAGCGATTGTGTTGCGAGAGCTTGAGGGCTTAAGCTATGAAGAAATTGCGGGTGTGATGGAATGTCCTGTCGGCACCGTCCGCTCGCGTATTTTCAGGGCACGTGAGGCGATTTCAGAGCGTCTCAAGTCGTTATTGGGTAGCGATGGTGATGGTAGGCCGTGGTAGCTACCCACCAAAAGGATGTCTTGTAAATGAGTACTACGATAGATTTATCAGCTGCTAAGCACCTCGATCAAGCCGAGCGTCTGAGTGCTTTTTTAGATGGTGAATTAAGCGATGCCGAGCTGAGCGCATTGCTAGATGGTATGGATGATAGTCACTATGCTGAGCTTAAGCGCTATCATCTGATTAGTGATGTGATGCGCGATGGCAGTCTGGCGATTCGTAGCTCCGAGCGCTTTTCAATGCGCTTGGCAGAGGCCTTGGCTGCTGAGCCTGCGCATGTGGCTGAGGCGTCAAGCTGGGAGGATGCGCTGCCGGCGACCGGTACCGATGGTGGCTATGCAAAGCTCCCCGTTCAGTCTGCGACTACGGCGAGTATTCACCAACTACCGGCCAAGCCCAAAGCGCGTTTAGCCTTTGTGGCCGGTGGGGTGGCAGCTGCGATTGCGACCGTGATGACCTATAGTGTTTTTCAGTCGGCGGAGATTCAATCGGGTGCGGAGTTGACGGCACCAGCCTTAGTGTCTAGTGCCCCAGTAGCGCCTACGACCCCAGCGAGCACCTTACACACGACCAGAGAGCCAGTGCTCACAGCCACTACCGATCATGGCGAGCTTAGTCCAGTGCGTAGCTTCCGTGCGGCACCGACGGTTGTGCATAGTGCGCCGGCAGCTGTTTCCTCTGCTCGCGCGGCCAGCGAGGAGTATCGTCGCACCTATCCCGAGTATTTACGTTCACACCGTGATATGTCGGCACAAACGCCATTTATGCAGGTAAATTACCAAGGCGCAGGTTTTGCTCAATGATTAAGTGGATACATCACGCCCAAGCCCTGCTGTTAGCACTGTGTTTAGGCTCAACCTTGAGTGCGCAGGCGGCACCGTCATCAGTGGCTGCAGATAGTCAAGTGGGACAGGCAGTGGAGGAGTTAAATCTAGAGCAATTACTGACGCAGATTCAATTGGCTTCCGCTCAGGTAAATTATCAGGGTGTTTTTGTATCGCATTGGGCGAATCAGCAGTTAGTGACCTCGGCCATTACCAACCTCTACAACAACCATCATTTATTGCGTCGCATCTACTCCATGGATGCTAGTCCGATTGAGATTTTGCGTACCGACGATCAGCAAATCCAATTAGTCCCTGAGCAACAGATTGTGATTAGTATGCCGATTCGGGAGCATGAGTTTCCCGGTCTTTTACTGAGCAAGGCCGACGGTATTGCTAATTATTACTTTGCGCATGAATTAAAGGCGCCGGGTCGAGTGGCTGGGATTCAATGTAAAAAAATTCTTTTAGAACCACGCGATGACAGTCGCTACGGTTTTAGGCTTTGTGTTGAACCGCTTAAGCGCTTATTGCTACAAATCGAAACGGTGAATGCCAAGCAGCAAGTGATTAGTCAGGCCCTCTTTACGCAAGTGCATTTTGACGAGCAAATCGATCCTGAGGCAATTCATACAGCGCATGACTATGTGAATTGGGAGCATCTTAAGCCACGTAGCGATGAGGTCGACTTGGCGGCTGAGGGTTGGGAATTTAGTTTTCCTAGCGGGTTTCATCAAGTTACTAGTTTTAAATTATTGATGGGAACCAATAAGGAGGTTCGTCAACTAACTCTTTCAGACGGTCTTTCCTCCTTTTCCTTATTTATTCAAGAGCTGACGCCAGAGGATCAGGCGCAATACGGACAATCCGATATGGTTGAAGGACCGGTCAATATTTACAGCAGACGGGTAGGCGATTATTGGCTTACTGCGCTAGGTGCTATGCCGATTGCAAGCTTGCAAGCCGTGGCGGAATCTGCTCAGCATCGTTCGCTTGCGGATTAGGTGCTTATATTTTATCTACTAGTATTCAAGGACATTTTTATGTTAGTAAAAAAAACCTTTGTATCCACCTTGTTGGCCATGAGTTTATTTGCTACTCAGGCACTTGCTCAAGATAATAAGCTCGTCCCTTCACCGGTGGTGAAGCAAGAGGCGCCAGCTGCAAATCAAGCTGCGCCAGCGGTGCCAACAACGACAAATCGCCTGGTGGCTTTGCCGGACTTTACTGAGATCGTGGCCAAGACAGAGACTGGCGTAGTTAATATCCGCACCATGGAGTCTGTGCCTGTACGCGGTTTTAGTGGTGGTCGTTTCGGCATGGATCAGGATATGGAGGAGATTTTCCGCTTCTTCTTCGGTCCCGACTTCGGTTTTCCGGGGCAGCGCCGGGATAATGATCGCCGTGGCCCGCAGCAGGGCGATCGAGCCGAGCGTCAGGTGCCAAGCAGTGTCGGTTCTGGCTTTATTATTTCTGAAGATGGCTATATCATCACCAATAATCACGTGATTGATAAAGCCTCCAAAATCATCGTCACGCTGAATGACGGTAAGGAATTGACGGCAGAGGTGGTGGGCACCGATGAGCGTACTGACTTGGCCTTACTGAAAGTGCAGGCAGGTGGCTTAAAGCCCTTAACTATCGGCGGCTCAGATGATCTGCAAAAGGGTCAATGGGTATTGGCTATTGGCTCACCCTTTGGCTTGGATTCCACGGTAACGGCGGGTATTGTGAGTGCCATTAATCGTGATACCGGTGACTATTTGCCCTTTATTCAAACCGATGTGGCGGTTAACCCGGGTAACTCGGGCGGTCCTTTAATTGATCTGAGCGGTAAGGTGGTCGGCGTGAATTCGCAGATTATTTCTCGTTCCGGCGGCTTTATGGGTATTTCTTTATCGATTCCGATTAATGAAGCGATGAAGGTGGTTGAGCAGCTTAAGGAAAATGGACAGGTCATTCGCGGACGTATTGGCGTGACCATTTCTGAGGTGCAAGAGGATGTGGCTGAAGCCATTGGCTTGGCAAATGCCGAGGGTGCCTTAGTAAGTAATGTTGAGCTCGGCAGTCCTGCCCAAAAAGCGGGTGTGCGTGCCGGTGATGTGATCACTAAGTTTGACGGCAAAAGCATCAAAAAATGGTCGGATTTACCCCGTTTAGTTGGCCAGACCCGTCCTAACACTGACTCCACCATTGAGGTATGGCGTCGTGGTAAAGCCGTCGAGTTAAAAATCACGGTAGAAGCGGTTAATGGCGATGCGGCCTTAGCGGCTAAGTCTAATCGTGAGTCGCCAGCGGATAAGTCGACCGCAGCCGATCGTTTAGGTCTGGTAGTGGCTGAACTGTCGCCGGCGCAACAGCAGCTGCTAGGTAACGATGCCGGTGTCGTCATCACCGATGTCCAAGGTGCAGCGGTTGAAGCTGGTCTGATGGTGGATGATATTATCCTCGTCTTAAATGATCAGGATGTCAGAAGCGTTGAACAATATCATCAGTTGGTCAAGGGCTTGGCAAAAAACAAAAATGCCGCTATCTTGATACGACGTGATAATTTAACGCAGTGGGTCGCAGTTCAACCTGAAAAATAAAGTACAATATACGGTGGTTGAACGCTAAAAAAGGCGCAATTTACGCGCCTTTTTTGTTACTTATTGCTTTTTTTCGGAATTCATGCAGCATATACGCAATTTCTCTATTATTGCCCATATCGACCATGGTAAATCGACCTTGGCCGATCGCTTAATTCAGCGTTGTGGGGGTCTGTCTGAGCGTGAGATGTCAACTCAGGTGCTAGACTCCATGGACATTGAGCGTGAGCGTGGTATTACTATTAAGGCACAGACGGCCGCTTTGCACTATAAAGCCAAAGACGGCAATATTTATAATTTAAATTTAATCGATACGCCCGGACACGTGGACTTCGCCTATGAGGTGAGTCGCTCGCTTTCGGCATGTGAGGGCGCATTACTGGTAGTGGATGCTTCCCAGGGGGTTGAAGCGCAGACGGTAGCGACTTGCTACACAGCGATTGAGCTCGATGTGGAGGTGATACCGGTACTCAATAAAATGGATCTTAACTCAGCCGATCCCGATGCCGCCAAGGCCGAAATTGAGGAGGTGATCGGTATTGATGCCTCTGCAGCGATTCCCGCCAGTGCTAAAACGGGTATGGGGATAGATGAGATTCTTGAGGCCATTGTCGAGAGAATTGATCCACCAGAGGGTGATCCCGAGGCGCCTTTACAGGCCTTAATTATCGACTCATGGTTTGACAACTACGTCGGTGTAGTGATGTTAGTGCGCATTGTCAATGGCGTCCTTAAGCCTAAGGATCGCATGCGTTTTATGTCGACCAATCAAACCCATTTGTGTGAGCAAGTGGGTGTGTTTACACCGAAGTCAGAGCAGCGCAAGCAGTTAAGTGCAGGCGAGGTAGGCTTTATTATCTCAGGGGTTAAGGAGCTCGAACACGCCAAGGTGGGTGACACCATCACGGTGGTGGGCAAGGAGGCCGAAGCACCTTTGCCGGGTTTTAAAGAGGTTAAGCCGCAGGTATTTGCTGGTGTCTATCCGGTTGAGAGTAGTGAGTACGACCAGCTCCGTGATTCGCTTGAAAAGCTTAAATTAAACGATGCTTCCTTGATGTTTGAGCCGGAAGTCTCGGAGGCGCTCGGTTTTGGTTTCCGTTGTGGCTTCTTAGGGCTATTGCATATGGAGATCGTGCAGGAGCGCTTAGAGCGTGAGTTTGATATGGATATCATTACCACCGCACCGTCAGTGGTATATGAAGTCGAGCTCAATAACGGCAAGGTGATCACGGTTGAAACCCCTTCACGGATGCCGAGTGTGGGTGAGATTGCCGATATTCGTGAGCCCATCGTCCAGGTGAGTTTATTGATGCCACAGGACTATGTGGGGCCGGTGATGACGCTTTGTAATCAAAAGCGTGGCATTCAGAAGAATATGGTTTACCACGGCCGTCAGGTCAATTTAGTGTATGAAATGCCATTGGCCGAGATCGTGTTGGATTTCTTCGATCGCTTAAAGTCGGTGTCGCGCGGTTATGCTTCCATGGACTATGAGTTTGTTGAGTTCCGCAGCTCCGATGTGGTGCGCGTGGATCTCTTGATTAATGGCGATAAGGTTGACGCCTTATCCATGATTGTGCACCGTCAGCACGCCCGTCAACGCGGGCGCGAGGTGGTTGCCAAGATGCGCACCTTGATTCCGCGACAGATGTATGATGTAGCCATTCAATGTGCCATTGGTGCCGAGATTATTGCCCGTGAAAACGTCAAGGCCTTACGCAAAAACGTCTTGGCCAAGTGTTACGGTGGTGATATCTCACGTAAGAAAAAGCTCTTAGAGAAGCAAAAAGAGGGTAAGAAACGCATGAAGCAGGTTGGTAGCGTGGATATTCCACAGGAGGCCTTCTTAGCGATCTTACAAGTTGAGGATTAATACGCGGAGCAGCTAGATCATCATGGATTACGCCCTAATTTTATTACTTTTATTAATCATCGCGATCGTGGTCAAGGTCATTGATAGGCTCTTACTCCGGCCGCGCAGAGTGGCTGCCTACGGTGAGGCTGAGGCAAAGCATCGTGGTTGGTTTATTGACCTAGTGCATAGCTTTTTTCCGGTGATTTTAGCGGTCTTTGTGTTGCGTAGCTTTATTGTGGAGCCGTTTAGAATACCTTCCGGTTCGATGTTGCCAACCCTAGAAGCTAAGGACATGATCCTCGCCAATAAATTCTCCTACGGAGTGGTGTTTCCGGTTATCAACAAAAAACTTATCCCCGTGGGTAGTCCGCAGCGCGGTGATGTGGCGGTATTCCGCTATCCGCCACAGCCAGAGGTGGATTATATTAAACGCATTGTGGCGCTGCCGGGTGATCGCGTGGTCTATCATAATCACGATAAGACCCTCACGGTCAATGGTCAGCTTTATGGTCAAATGGATTTAGGGCCTTATATTAACCCCGAGCAGCAGGGTGGTGCGCCGGAGCAGTTTGCGGAAATGGCCGACGGCAAGACTTATAATATCCTGAAGTTGCCTTATGCTAACTTGGCGCGACCGCATATTCGTTATCCCTTTATGGATCACTGCGAGTACACGGCTGAGCAGCTAAGTTGTACCGTACCACAGGGCCATTATTTTGCCCTGGGCGATAATCGTGACAATAGTGTCGATAGTCGCTTCTGGGGTTTTGTGCCAGAGGAGAATATTGTCGGTAAGGCATTTTTTGTGTGGATGAACTTGGGCTTTAACTTTGATCGTATTGGCTCCATTAACTAACACTAGCGATGAATTTAAGACAATTACAAGACAAGCTGAACTATCAGTTTACTAACGAGGCGCTATTAATCCGCGCCTTGACGCACCGTAGTCATGGGCAGTCTAATAACGAGCGCTTAGAGTTCTTGGGTGACTCTATTCTTAACTTCACCATTGCATCGATACTTTTTGATGGGTTGAAAAAAGAGGATGAGGGCGATCTGTCACGCATTCGTGCTAGTCTGGTGAATCAACAGACCTTGGCAGAGTTGTCCGGCACCCTGGGTTTATCTGAGGTGCTGCGCTTGGGTGAGGGTGAGCTAAAAAGTGGTGGTTTTAGACGACCGTCCATTTTGGCAGATGCCTTAGAAGCGGTGTTTGGGGCGATCTATCTGGATGCGGATATTCAGACCGCGCAGGCGGTGATTGCCCGTCTTTATAAGCCGTTAATTGAACGTGTTGATTTCAAAACCGCTGGCAAGGATAATAAAACCCTCTTGCAGGAGCTTTTACAGTCTAAGCGTCTGGCCTTGCCACGCTATGTCGTGGTAGATACCCGCGGTGCAGCCCATGACCAGGAGTTTGTGGTTGAATGTCGGGTCGAGGACTTAGGCATTGTGACAGAGGCCAGCGGCCATAGCCGTCGTCAGGCTGAGCAGTCGGCTGCTGCTTTAGCTTTGGTGCAGCTGCAACCTATTTTGTCGCAACCACATTTTAGTAAAGCAAAGTACTTGGAACGTCAAGCCACGCAATTGAGTTTACCGGTTGCAACTGAGCAGGAACCATCAAATGAGCACAAGTAATCAGCAGCGTTGTGGCTTTGTTGCCATTGTAGGACGCCCGAATGTCGGCAAATCCACGCTGACCAATGCGCTTATCGGTGCCAAAATCTCGATTGTGTCACGCAAGTCTCAAACCACCCGTCACCGCATACAGGGCGTATTAACACGAGATAATCAGCAGTTTGTGTTTATCGATACGCCAGGCTTCCAAACGCGTCATGGGGGCGCCATGAATCGCATGATGAACCGTGTGGTGACACAGGCTTTGTCTGAGGTTGATGTGGTGGTGCATGTAGTAGAAGCAGGCAAGTGGTCAGCTGGTGATGAAAATATGCTACCGCTCTTGCCACAAAATAAGCAGGTGATTTTGGTGCTATCTAAAATCGATGCCTTAAAAAACAAAGCGGCCTTATTTGATTTTACTGCCAAGCTGATTGCCAAGTACCCCTATGATGCAGTGGTGCCAGTAAGTGCCTTAAAAGACACGCAACTCGATATTTTATTAGATGAAATTGCGCAGCGCCTGCCAGTGGGCGAGTTTATGTTTGATGAGGATGCGTTAACGGATCGTTCCATGCGTTTTATCGCCGCTGAGATATTACGTGAAAAAATCTTTCGTTTAGTCGGTGATGAATTGCCATACTCTTCCACAGTGTTGATTGAGGATTGGCAAGAGGATGATCAGGGTGTGCGGATTAATGCCTGCGTGGTGGTGGAGCGTGAAGCGCATAAGCCCATTCTGTTAGGCGCAGGTGGTCAGCATATGAAGCGCATTGCCAGTGAAGCGCGTCAAGAAATTCGCGCCATGTTAGAAAAACCAGTGTTTCTGGAAGTCTTTATCAAGGTCCGCAAGGGTTGGTCAGAGCATGAGGGTGCTTTGCGTGACTTAGGCTATGAGTAGACGTAAGGCGCGAGTACAAGAGGCCGAGGCCTTTCTTCTTAACGCTTACCCTTGGAGTGAAACCTCAGTGGTCGCCCATGTGTTTGCCAAAGAATATGGCGTGGTGGTGGCGGTAGCCAAGGGGGCGAAACGTCCTTATTCAGTCATGCGACCGATTCTTAGTCATTTTCATCCCTTGCTACTCAGTTGGAGTGGACAGGGCGAGGTCAAAACCCTGACTCGCGCAGAATATAATGGCTTTTTCCCGATCCAAGGCCGTGCACTGATGCCGGCTTGGTATATGAATGAATTACTGCTGAAGTTCCTGGCCCCAGAGGATCCGCATCCCGAACTCTTTGATATGTATAGCGAGTGCTTGCGTGAGCTAGCCGAGGGACTCAATGAAAATATTGTGTTACGTCGTTTTGAGTGGGCCTTATTAGAACAAACCGGCTACGGCTTCGCCGATCCCCAACCAGACTTCTATGATCCCGCACAGAATCTGGATTGGCGTAAGCGCATGAGACAACGCTTGGATGAGCAGTTGGATCAACGCGAGCTGAAAACCCGGGATGTGATTCAATCATTGCATCGCTTAGTGCGCGCACATCAAGAGTAAATCCAAAGCGACTACCTGCGCTTGCTTTAGCGCTGATACATGCTATAATTCAACCGTTCTTAGGGGAGTAGTTAGTCGTATCTTCCTACGAAGCGGTCATCAACACATTTGCCATTATCTCGGCATGGTGACAGCATCTATCGCATGAGAGCTTACCGGCTCCTAGTGAGCAGATTAACGAGACTTAAGACAGACACAAGGCTTGCGAGTGGGCGGTTTTGTGTTTGTCTTTTATCGTATCTGCCCACTGCTTAGGAGTTTAGCTTGGACGCTTTTATCGCCTCATTCTTAGCCGTCGCCTTGGCCGAAGTCGGTGACAAGACGCAGTTATTGGCCCTTTTTCTCACTGCTGTGTTCGCACGCAAGTTCGCCATTGTCTGTGGTATTTTTATCGCTACCGTATTGAATCATGCGGTTTCTGCTTGGTTCGGCATGTGGATTGCCGAGCATCTTAATCAAACTCACCTAAGCTGGATTGTGACTATTAGCTTTATTGCCGTGGGTCTGTGGTTATTAATTCCCGATAAAGACGATGCGGTTGATGAAAAGTATATGCAGTGGGGGGCATTGGTCGCGACTACCATACTGTTTTTCTTTGCCGAGATTGGTGATAAAACACAAATTGCTACGGTGCTGCTTGCCGCTAACTACCAGAACTTTTCAATGGTATTAGTGGGGAGTACCGCCGGAATGCTGCTAGCGAATGTGCCCGTTGTGTATTTGGGGGCGTATTTGATGAAGCTCTTGCCCTTTAAACAAGTCCGTATTGGTGCCTGTATTCTCTTTTTGTTGTTAGGCGTGGCGACCTTGCTACGGCATTATTACTTTTAGACCAATAAAAACACCGGTATCACTTAGTTGCGATACCGGTGTTTTTGTATACAGCAAGCTGCAATTAGTCGTTGTTAGTGATACCTAAAATGCTTAATAAGCTCACAAAGATATTGTAAAGGCTTAGGTAAACGGAGAGGGTAGCACTGATATAGTTCGTCTCACCGCCTTGTACAATACGCTGAATATCAACCAGCAAAAAGGCCGAGAAGATCACGATTGCTGATACCGAGATGGTGAGGGTCAAGGCCGGAATCATCAAGAAGATATTCGCAATAGCCGCCACAATCAGTACCACCGCACCGATAATTAAGGTTTTGTGTAGATGGCTGAAGTCACGCTTGGTGGTGCTGGCGATCGTAGCCATCGTCGCAAAAATCGCTGCCGTACCGCCAAAGGCCAACATAATCAAATTGGCACCGTCATTCATGCTGAGCACAAAGCCTAGCATGCGTGAGAGCATGATCCCCATAAAGAAGGTAAACAATAGCAGGAAGCCGACACCGGCAGCGCTGTTACGATTACGCTCGACTAAAAACATCAGACCAAAGGCACCGGCAAAAAAGACGATGGTAGACATGCCTGGGCTGAGTAACTGATTAAGACCCAACTGAAGCGCTAACCATGCACCGAAGACGGTGGGAATCATGGAAATGGCTAATAGCATGTAAGTATTACGCAGTACACGATTGCGCACCACGGCACCGGCGGTGCTTTGCTGCCGGTACTGAGTAGGTTGTTGATATTGATTCATGGATTCTCCAAAGAAACGCTAAACAGATAACTTAGAAATAGGCAGATAATAACAGCTTTTGAGTGGCAAATACTGCAAAATCGCATCGTGTTAAAAGCTTACAAAAAACTGAAACCTGTGTCAATAGACAAGCTAACAGTTAGTATGTTCCCCTAGATTGATGAAAGTTTAATGAAAAACTAGCGATTTTCAAAATAGCTTGCTAATTCATCCAGTACTTTTTGCTTAATGCGCTTTTCCGCCTCTGCCAGCTCATTATTAATAATCACTTGAATGGCATTTTGTAATTGGACGGGTGTGTGATTAGCGCGATTAGTCATGTCAGGGGCGCTAGGTGATAGTTCAGTGGCTTGCTGCGCTTGCGCTTGTACCCACGCTGGTGCCTCGGCTAAGCGTAACTTATTGCTCGGCTGAAAGGTTCTTTTGGTGCTTGCTGCCGGCATAGGCGCAGGCTCCACAGCAATGGCTCTGCTATCGTCTTCAACCTCAGCTGCTGCCGGGCTTAAGGTCGGTATCTCCACATCGAAGTCATAGAGCGCATCCTCGTCTGCCGGACCGACAATTGGGAAATCCTCAACGGCCTCTGATGGACTGACAACGGGATAGTCATCCGCTATCACATCCGCTTGCGTCGTTTGCTTGGCTGGCGTTTCACGCGGTGCATAAGGAGGGCGTTTGCGGAAAAATGAACTCATGAGGTGATTCCTTTAATTGCTAGTCATTTGGTGTGCAATTAGATTGGCGCCATCGCTGCGATAGTGCTTCCAGCGATTGCGGGCGTATTGCTTATCCTGCTCGTGTTCGGAAACAATTTCGAGGACACAGGCAAACTGCGCATAATGCGGCGGACAGGCCAAATCAAGATTGAGTAGCCACACCTCCTCTGCAATGGCAGCGAGCTCGCTAGCAGCCAGTAAACTCGAATCCTGCACCAACAGCACGGGCGTTGGCTGCTGCTCGTGCCCCCAGTCCTCATGGATGAGTTGCGCTAAATGCGCCGCGGATTCCACTTGTTCGTGTGGCACAAAGGCAGTCGGCGCAACATCCCAGAGCATGCGACTGAAGCCATCCAGTCGCTTTTGCTCAGAACTATAGACCAGGATTTTTTTGGCCGAGCGATAGTTTTTGGCAGCCGTCAGTGCCGCTTGTTGAATGCGGTGTCGAACCCCAAACGCAAAATACACCCTAACGCTCATGGCCATTTCCTACGATTAATGATTATCCAATAAATACTGGGCTAATAAAGGTACTGGACGGCCAGTGGAGCCCTTGGTCGCACCGCCTTTATCCCACGCTGTACCCGCAATATCTAAGTGCGCCCATGGATACTTTTTAGTAAAGCGTGCCAGGAAGCATGCGGCTGTGATGGCGCCTGCGTCACGACCGCCAATATTCTGCATATCAGCAAAATCGCTCTTTAATTGCTGCTGATACTCTTCGTCCAAAGGCATTGGCCACGCTGTATCGCAGGCATCTTTACCCGCTTGCTGCAGGGCTGCACTGAGCTCCTCATGATTGGCAAAAAGACCGCTATTGACCTTACCAAGGGCAATTACGCAAGCGCCCGTCAAGGTGGCAATATCAATCACCGCTGCCGGCTCAAAGCGCTCGGCGTAGCTTAAGGCATCACATAAAATTAAGCGACCCTCTGCGTCGGTATTCAGAATCTCAATGGTTTGACCAGACATACTGGTGACCACATCACCCGGTTTGGTGGCATGACCGCTAGGCATATTTTCGGTGGCAGGGATGAGACCGACGACTTCGCGCTCTAACTCAATCTCAGCGATAAATTTAAACAGGCCTAAGACGGTAGCCGCACCGCACATATCCCATTTCATCTCATCCATTGAAGCGCCTGGTTTTAATGAAATACCGCCAGTATCGAAGGTGACACCCTTGCCCACAAAGACGATGGGGGCTTTGGTGCTAGTCTCTTTTTTAGGCTTATGATGCAAAATAATAAAGCGTGGTGGCTCATCAGAGCCTGCGGCAACCGATAGGAAAGCGCCCATATTAAGCGCTTCAATCTGTTTTTTCTCTAGCACCTGTACGCTCAGTGATTGGTATTTTTTAGCCAGCGTCTTAGCTTGCTCACCTAGGTAGCTAGGAGTGGCGATATTACCCGGTAAATTACCTAGTTCACGCGTCAATGCCATACCGCGAGCAATCGCTTGTCCTTCAGCAATGGCCTTATCCATGGCTTTATCATGCTTATCATCAAGTAGAAATACCAGTTGCTCTAGCGTAGGCTTATCCTGGTTCTTTTTGTTTTCTTTGCCCAAGGTGGTGGTGTAGCTGTACTGCGCATTTTCAAGGGTACGTGTGGCTAATCTAAGGGCTTCGGCTAGGGGGAGCGTCGTCACCTTTTCCAATAATAAGGTATTGACCACTTTTTCTAGGCTTAGCTCATTGCATAGCTTGGCCAGCGTTTCATGCACTTTGATAAGAGCCTTCGCATTGTAATCTTCCTTTTTACCAAGACCGATTAGGACGATGCGCTCGGCTTCCACGCCTTTAAGATGGCGTAGGACCAGACTGCTGCCAAGGGTGGCTTTAAATTCTTTTTTTAATAGTGGGGCAATGGCATTTTTCGAAGCCTTATTGATGGCTTCAGCCGCAAGACCAAGTGCTTGCTCCTGATAAACGCCGACAATTAAGGCCTCAGTCTTGATCTCTTCAAATGACTTTGCTTGCTGTACTTTAAATTCCATTTGTCTGTCCTTATTCCTTATAATTAAAACTTCATTGTGTTAGTTATTATCGCTTAAGAATCTCTATGTCGCTATTCAAACGCTCAGCAGTTAACGAAATAAGCAGTCACGCCGGGGTGGTAATGTCCACCTTGATGGTGGTCTGGCTCAGTGTGTTGTTGGTTAGGTTATTGGGCCAGGCAGCAGAGGGCAGCATTGGTTCGGATATCGTCCTAGGGATTGCGGCCTTTTCCAGCGTGACAGCGCTACCCACTATTTTAACAGTGACCTTATTTATTGCTGTGATTATTACCGTTTCCCGCAGTTATCGGGAAAATGAGATGGTCGTGTGGTTTAGCAGCGGGATCTCCTTAATCACTTGGCTTAAACCGGTATTACGTGTTGCCTTGCCAATTTGTGCGCTGATTGGCTTATTGACGATTCAGGTGTCGCCATGGGCCTATGCCAAAATTGAAGAGTATCGTCAGCGCTTTGAGCAACGTTCAGATATTTTTAAAATTGCTACCGGTCAGTTTATTGAAACGCAGCATGGTGCACGGGTCTTTTTTATTGAACAAGATGAGACCTTAGAGAGCGGTTTGGGTAGGGTCTTTTCCCGTATCACCGAGGATGATGGCTGGAGCAGTACCATTACCGCCGATCATGCGGATTATCGGGTGGATGAGCAGGGACGACGTTTTATTGATTTGGGTCCTGGCAATCGCTACGATATGCGCAATGAATCGAACGAGTTTCGAATGACGCATTTTGACTCCTTTACCATGCAGATTAAAACGGCTGATGCCGGCAGTGAAGAGGCGATTCGGCAGGCGGTGTTATCACGTCTAAAGGCGCGTCCTTTTGTTGATTTAATTAACGACCGCCAGCCTAAGAGTGACGGGCAAATTATGTGGCGGGTATCGATGCCCATTGCTGCCTTAAATTTGGCGCTGCTTGCCATACCTCTAGGAGCGGTGAATCCGCGGATGGGACGCTCGATTAATCTGGTGATTGCCGGTTTGGTGGCGCTACTCTATATGAATTTACTGAATCTGATGCGTAGTTGGATTGCTAACGGCACGGTCGGTTTTTTTGAGGGGACCTTAGGGCTTAATTTACTGGCGACCATGCTCTGCGTGTATTTCTTTTGGCGTCAAATACGGGTGAAAAAGCCTAAGCCACCGCTAGTTGAGGCGCCGACGGTGTAGCTGCTATGATGATGTTGTTATATATTCATACGTTATAAGCTTAATGTGTATTATAAGAAAAAATCATATTAATATAATGCTTTACTGAATTGAGCTGAGATGTTAGTGGAGCGACCATTGTATGAATTTACAGCAATTTCGTTTTGTACGAGAAACCATTCGTCAGAACTTTAATTTAACCGAGGCAGCAAGGCAGCTTTACAGCTCACAACCCGGTGTTTCCAAAGCGATTATTGAGTTGGAAGATGAGCTTGGTATTACTATTTTTGAGCGCCACGGTAAGCGCCTGCGTGGCTTGACTGAGGCCGGTCAGCAAGTGAGCGTCATCATTGACGATATTATGCGTCAGGTCGATAATTTAAAGCGCTTAAGCGATGATCTGGCGGAAAATGACGAGGGTAGTTTGATCATTGGTTGTACCCATGCCCAAGCGCGTTATTTTTTGCCGAAATTTCTGATTGAATTTACCAAAAAATTTCCTAAAGTCCGTGTTAGTTTAAGTGAGGGTGATCCACCACAGCTCGCTAATCGTTTGCTGCACGACGAAATCGATATTGCGTTTGCTACTGAAACTCTGTCGCAAGTGAGTGATATTGTGACGCTTGACTGCTATGAGTGGGAGCATGTGTTAGTGATGAGTAGTGAGCATCCTCTTAGTCAATTAACAACCTCACAAGCAAAAAATATCACTTTGGAGCAGATTCAGCAGTATCCGTTGATTACCTATGACCGTGCTTTTTCTGGTCGTACCACCATCGATCGTGTCTTTGCCGAACATGGTTTGGTGCCGGATATTATTTTAGAGGCGGTCGATGCCGATGTGATTAAAACCTATGTAAATTTGAATATGGGGCTAGGCATTATTGCTGGCATGGCTTTTGACCCAGGGCGTGATGCGGCCTTGATCCAAATTCCGGTAGGTCATCTATTCGGCCGTCATACCACGCGTCTAGGACTTAGAAAGGGTGTGTTTGTGCGTGATTACCTGTATGAGTTCGTGACCATGTGTAGCAGTCAAAAGATTTCTCGCCATGCCTTAGATGATATGTTGGCTTAGTTTGTCTGAGTGCTAGGGCGGTGCGCTCTAAAAACCCTACACAGTCTAGGTCAATACGACATAAAGCTTGCAAATGAGAATCATTATCATCTATAATTCATTTATGCGATTGATTTTAGCTATAAATGAATTAGGAGAATGTTATGACTGGAGCGTTAGTAGTGGGTGCGGACCGTTTAGGTAATTTGACCGATCTTTTAAAATCGCACAATATTAAAGTCAAGCATCATATTAGTGGTCGTGAGGTATCGCATCAAAAGCGTGTGGATCAATTGCCGAGTGGCACTGGTTTAGTCATTTTATTGACCGATTTTCTAGGTCATAATGTGATGAAGTCCTACCGTTGTGCAGCGCAAAAGGCTGGCGTGCAGATTGTCTGCTGCCGCCGTTCTAAAGGCAGTATGCAGGAGGCTCTAGCGCGCTGTGGTTTCAAAGCGGCCTGCGCGACCTGCCCTAATCGACCTGAGCTACAACAAGCTCGTCACTAAGCGAGGAGGTGTGGGATGACTAGCGCTTTAAGATTTCAAAAGTGGTTTAGCCGTTTGATGCTACTTTTTGTGATCTGGAATTGTTTCGGACTGCGCATCGACACACCGCTTGACGGCTCTCAGGCGAGTGTCAGCCTCTTTATCAAGGAGGCTCCTAGCCTGCAGCTTATTTATTCAAACTAGTTTTTATATTTATCGTTTTCTGCCTCTGAATTTGGCTTTGTTCAGCTAAATTTCGGAGGCTTTTTTGATTGGGCGTCATCGTTATGCGCCCATAAAAAGAGCTCCACATCAGAAGATATGGAGCTGCTTTTCTGTATCAGGCGATAGGGTCTATCGCACCGCTAAAATTAGACGTCTAGAAGTGAGTCTTGGTACCGCTTAAACGACGGGCGCCGTTCCAGCGCTTATCCCAGTAGGAACTGATTTTCTCGACACGAACGACAGCACCTGAACGGGGGGCATGCACGAACTCGTTATTGCCTAAGTAAACGCCAACGTGAGAATTGCGGGCACCGCGGGTATTAAAAAATACCAAATCACCGGGCTGCAACTCACTGCGCTTAACAGCCGTGCCTAATTGCGCCTGAGAAGCGGCCACGCGTGGAATCTCCATGCCTAAGTGCTTATTCGCAATGTAGTGAATTAAACCGCTGCAGTCAAAGCCACTGCTAGGCGAGGTACCGCCAAAACGATATCTAACACCTAAGTAGTTAAGCGCAGCTTGCGCTAACTCACCAGAAGCGGTGGTTGGGGTGCTTATCTGTACGGCAGCGTTTTTACTACCTAGATCAGCTTTAGTCTGACTGAGTAACTGACCGATGGGGTCATTTAAGTCAGCACGCCACTCAGTAGAAGCAGGGGTATTGTTAATAGAAACAGCGCTTTGTTTGATGCTTGATTGAATAATCAAGTCGCCGATCACGTCCTTCTGATTATCTGCCATAGTGACGCTACTAAACGTCAGTCCTGCAATAAATCCAGTTACTACAAATAATTTTTGGCAGAAAACCTGAAACCCGTGTGATTTTGCAAAGTTTAATTGAGCCATATCACAAAAAAAGGTAACAATATAATTAGAATAGTAAGGTTTTCACTTGCGAGCAAGTAGTAAGATTTTATATAAAATTCCAAGGAGTTACAAGGCATTAGATGAGGTTTTGTCCTACTAAATTGTAAATCGCAAGGTTGTTATTATCGTAGATGTAATAAAACTTAAGCTCAAAACAAGGCGTATTTGTTGCTAAATCCAAGTTTAAACTAATTGTGTTTGCTGCAGAGCCATATAAGACCTAGTCTGGAAGAGAATAATTCGCATTTAAAGTATCTGGCGCCATTGATTGAAGTCTAAAGCATCAGCTCATAATCAAGGCCCCGCAGTTTAAAAATCTTTTTTGTAACACGTGAGGTGGTTTCTAAGAAGTGTTGTATAAGTGCTTGAAATTAATCGTGTCGCGTCGCTTCGATTTGATTGAATTGATGGCGCTCGCTACCTGCAGCAAAAAATAAAGCCATCTGATGTGAGAACGGGATGAACCCGCCATCAGATGGCTACTCTGGTGAGCTAAGCGCAAGCGCTGCCTAACCGAACTAAGGCAAAGCGCTAACTACATACCCGAATACACCGGACCCTCGCCGCCTTGTGGCGCTACCCACACAATATTTTGCGTCGGATCCTTGATATCACAGGTTTTACAGTGTACGCAGTTCTCCGCGTTAATCTGTAACTGATCCTCGCCCTGATCGTCCTTGGTAAACTCATACACCCCGGCAGGGCAATAGCGTTGCTCTGGACCGGCGTATTTTGCTAGATTGACACGCACAGGCACACTAGCGTCTTTGAGGGTTAAGTGAATTGGCTGATTATCGTCGTGGTGGGTATTGGATAAAAAGACCGAGCTTAATCGGTCAAAGGTCAACACGCCATCAGGTTTAGGATAGTCAATCTTAGTGCACTCAGCGGCAGATTTTAAGCACTCGTGATCAGCCTTGTTGCGGTGAATCGTCCAAGGCATTTTCCCTTTAAAGAGTAACTGCTCAATACCGGTCATTAAGGCACCGACATATAGGCCCTTTTTAAACCATTGCTTGAAGTTACGCGCCTTATTGAGCTCCTCGTGTAGCCAAGAGGCTTCAAAGGCCTTAGGATAGGCATCTAACTGCGGATAAACTGGGTTTTCAGCGCTTTGATCAATTCCTTTAAGGGCATCGAAAATCGCTTCGGCACAGAGCTTACCCGATTTGATGGCTGCATGACTTCCCTTAATCCGTGAGGCATTCAGGAAGCCGGCATCACAGCCCACTAAGGCGCCGCCCGGGAATACTAACTTAGGTAGCGATAATAAACCGCCCGCTGTAATCGCACGCGCACCGTAAGCAATGCGCTTACCACCCTCAAAGGTGGTACGAATGCTCGGATGCGTCTTAAAGCGTTGAAACTCCTCAAACGGTGATAGATACGGGTTTTCATAGTCTAGACCCACCACCATGCCAACGACCACGAGGTTATTATCTAAGTGGTAGAGGAATGTACCGCCATAGGTCTTGCTATCTAAAGGCCAGCCCGAGGTGTGAATGGCTAGACCAGGCTTAGACTGTTCGGGCTTAACCTCCCACATCTCCTTAATGCCGATACCGTAGCTCTGCGGATCGGCGTCTTTGTCTAAATTGAACTTGGCAATCAGTTGACGACCCAATTGACCACGCGCACCCTCGGCAAAGACAGTGTATTTAGCAAGTAGCTCGTAGCCTGGGGTATAGTTGTCAGAATGCGTGCCATCGCGATTAACACCCATATCACCGGTGACAATGCCTTTTACTGCGCCATGCTCATCGTAAAGTACCTCAGTTGCAGCAAAACCAGCGAAGATATTGACCCCTAGTTCCTCAGCCTGCTCGCCTAACCACTTGGTGACATCACCTAAACGTACAATGTAGTTGCCGTGGTTTTTAAAGTTAGGGGGTAAGAGAAAGTCCGGTGTTTTTTTAGCGCCATTTTCACTGAGAAATAAAAATTGATCCTCAGTCACCTCAACTGTGAGCGGGGCTCCGCGCTCCTTCCAGTCAGGGATAAGCTCATTTAACGCGATGGGATCCATGATGGCGCCGGATAAAATATGCGCCCCAATCTCACCACCTTTTTCGACCACACAGATTTCAATGTCTTGATCAGTCTCTGCCGCTAACTGCTTTAAACGAATCGCAGTGGCTAGACCAGCTGGACCACCGCCGACGATCACTACATCAAATTCCATGGATTCACGTTCACTCATGCCTCTACTCCCTGATTAAATGTATTTTGATGTCAAATATATGAAAGAATATCACTAGTTAAACTTATTATTTTACATTGTTCTGTCACTTAAAGGATAAATCGTAATCGTTTGTTAAGCTAAGATGAGCTGATAAAATCCTCACAGGTGGCAAATGGCATTCTATGCTAGGGATTATTGCGCATTTGTATTGTGCTTAGGCTTTGCTAGAATTATGAGTTACGCAAAGGATTTTAGTACGTGCTGCGTCGGTTTTGGTGTAGCATTGACAATATTCACCAATAATAAATTCCCCACTTATCGGGTTAACTAGGAGAGATATGGATAAGGTATTTGAAAGCGCCGCCGCTGCGTTAGAGGGTGTTGTTGCTGATGGCCAGACCATTGGCATTGGCGGCTTCGGTTTATGCGGTATTCCCGAGGCCTTAATTTTAGCCTTGCGTGATTCAGGTGTGCAGAACTTGACCTGCGTGAGTAACAACGCCGGTGTCGACGGTTTTGGTTTGGGTATGTTGCTTAATACGCGCCAAATTAAAAAGATGATCGCCTCTTATGTAGGTGAAAATAAGGAGTTTGAGCGTCAATATCTATCCGGTGAATTAGAGCTTGAGTTCAATCCTCAGGGTACCTTGGCTGAGCGTCTACGCGCTGGTGGCGCTGGTATTCCTGCCTTTTTTACCCCGGCGGGTGTGGGTACCTTAGTGGCTGAGGGCAAGGAAGAGCGTGAGTTTAATGGTAAGCGTTATATTCTAGAGACCGCGATTGTGCCAGATGTATCACTGGTCAAAGCACAAAAGGCAGATCGCAGTGGTAACCTCGTTTTCAGTAAGACTGCCCGTAATTTCAATCCTAACGTTGCTGCCGCCGGCAAAATCACCATTGTGGAGGTAGAGGAAGTGGTCGAGGTCGGTGAGCTCGATGCAGATGAAATTCATTTACCGGGTATTTTTGTGCATCGTATCGTGGTAAATAGCAATCCAGAAAAACGTATTGAACAACGCACCGTGCGTCAGGCTTAGGATAGGGAGGTATTAACATGGCATGGACTCGTGATCAAATGGCTGCTCGTGCGGCCAAAGAATTAGAAGACGGCTTCTATGTAAATTTAGGTATCGGTATCCCGACCCTCGTGTCTAACTACGTACCAGAGGATATTACGGTATGGCTGCAGTCTGAAAACGGCTTATTAGGTATTGGTCCTTTCCCGACAGAGGACGAGGTGGACCCCGATTTGATTAATGCAGGTAAGCAGACGATTACCACCATTCCCGGTTCCTCTTTCTTTTCTTCTGCGGATTCCTTCGGCATGATTCGCGGTGGTAAAATTAACCTCGCGATTCTTGGTGCCATGCAGGTTTCTGAAAAGGGGGATTTAGCTAACTGGATGATCCCGGGCAAGATGGTTAAGGGCATGGGCGGTGCCATGGACTTAGTGGCCGGGGTGCAGCGTGTAGTCGTCGTGATGGATCATGTGGCTAAGGGCAAGGATGGCAGTATTTCTAAAAAAATCCTGCCTGAATGTGATTTACCCCTAACCGGTGTGGGCGTGGTCGATATGATTATCACTGACCTCGGTGTGATGGAGGTGACTGACGCAGGACTCAAGGTGATCGAGCTGGCGCCAGAGGTGAGCTTTGAAGAGATTCAAGACAAAACCGGTGTGAAGTTAATTTCCGGGCTAAACTAGTTCAGCGCTAGACTTAGTGCGTAATCGCAGCGGCGGTGGTTGGTAGGGATACTGGTCACCGCCGTGTTGGTGAGGGACTATTGTTTGATAGCCGCCACGAGTAATAATAACCAGCCCGCTAGAAAAAATAGGCCACCAATGGGTGTGATCAAACCCAGTGTTTTGACACCTAGCAGTACAATGGCATAAAGACTACCTGAAAATAGCAACACACCTAGCACAAAAGCCCAGCCCGCCCAACGAGCAATGCCTGGGTGCACGAGGTTAAGGGCTAGTAATGGCACGCTTAGGAGCGCTAGACTGTGGTACATCTGATATTGCACCCCAGTTTGCCAAACCGCTAATTGCTCAGTGCCCACTATCTGCTTTAGACCATGTGCGCCAAAGGCGCCTAAGACCACGCCGAGGAAGCCGAAGATGGCCCCTATAATAATGAATAAACGCATACGACGTTGATCCTTTACAATAGAAATTAGTTCGAAACGATATTAGCTAGTAACTATATGAAGATTTTAACAGTTCCACAAAAAATTCAGGCTTTAAGAGAGCGCATGGCAGCACATGGCCTGTCGGCTTGGATAGTTTATTCGGCCGATCCCCATCTGTCCGAGTATTTGCCCGAGCATTGGTCACAACGTGAGTATTTAAGCGGTTTTACAGGCTCAGCCGGTTTTATGGCAGTGACACAAAAGCAAGCAGCGTTGTGGACGGATAGTCGCTATTGGGTACAGGCGGAAGCGCAATTACAGGGCTCTGGTATCGAGCTGATGAAGCTAGGGGCTAAGGGAGTGCCAAGTCTTGAGCAGTGGATTTGCGCACAGCTCTCACCCGCTCAGGTGGTGGGGGTGAATGGCATGGCCCTTAGCGTCGCGCAAGCACAGCAATTAGAGCAGCAGTTTGCCGCAGCTGAGTTAGCGATGCAGGTGGATTTGGAATTATTAGACGCCTTTTGGACTGCGCGTCCGCCGCTGCCGCAAGCACCGATCTACGAGCATGAGGAGCGTTTTGCGGGCGCACCACGGCGTGAGAAAATCGGTCGTGTGCGTCAGGCCATGCAGGAGCTTGGCGCCAGCTGGCATCTGATTTCTTCCTTAGATGATATTGCTTGGCTATTGAATCTTCGGGGTAGCGATGTAGACTATAATCCGGTCTTTTTGTCACACCTGTTGCTTTCTGAAGCGGATGCCTATTTATTTGTGGATGAGCAAAAGCTCTCGCCCGAACTGAAGCAACAGTTGCCGCACGATGGGGTGGTGCTTAAACCCTATGAGGCGGTGCAAGCGGTGTTAGCAGCGCAGTTGGCACATGATGCCTGCTCACTCTTGATTGATCCGGCGCGTACGGCATGGGCTATCGTACAGCCCTATATGAAGCAAGTGCAATTGCGATTAAACCCATCGCAAGGGTTTAAAGCCCAAAAAACTGCCAAGGAAATTGCCCATATCCGTCATGCGATGGAAAAAGACGGGGCCGCCTTATGTGAGTTCTTTGCGGAGTTTGAACGGCGCCTGCAAGCGGGGGAGCAGCTGTCTGAGCTGGATGTGGATAGCCTGATTACGGAGGCGCGCGCAAGGCAGCCGGATTTTGTATGTCCCAGTTTTGCGACCATTGCCGGCTTTAATGCCAACGGCGCCTTACCGCATTATCGTGCCTTACCTGAGAACCATGCGATGTTGGAGGGTGATGGTTTATTGCTCATCGATTCCGGTGGGCAATATCTTGATGGTACAACGGATATTACCCGGGTGGTACCGATTGGCACGATCACTGCTGCCCATAAAAAAGACGTGACCTTGGTGTTAAAGGGGATGGTGAATCTATCGATGGCGGTGTTTCCGGTGAATGAGCCGGGGCCGAATCTAGATGCCATTGCACGATTGCCTTTATGGCAACATGGTTTAGATTTTGGTCACGGCACCGGTCATGGGGTCGGCTATTTTCTGAATGTACATGAAGGGCCACAAGTGATTTCGCACTATGGCTTTGGTCGAGCGCATACGGAGATGAAAGAGGGTATGATCACCTCGAACGAGCCGGGTCTTTATCGCACCGGTCAATGGGGGGTACGGATTGAAAACCTAGTGCTAAACCAAAGCGCTTACAAGACGGAGTTCGGTGAGTTTTTGCGCTTTGAAACCTTGACATTATGCCCCATCGACACGCGCTGCATTGATGTGGCACTGCTCACCGAGACGGAACGAGCATGGCTCAACAGCTATCATGCTGAGGTACGTGAGCGTTTATCACCCTATGTTACGGGTGAGGCAAAAGATTGGTTGCTTAAACGAACTAAGGCAATTTAGGATGCGGTGATGGATTAGCCCTCCTCTGATGCACGGTGGGCTATCTCCTTGGCAAAGCTTGCCCATAAAAAAAGCTTCTCAATAACCATGAGAAGCTTTTTTAAAACCCTGAGACTTAGGACTACTTAAGTCTGGTTTCCTTGTACTCAACGTGTTTGCGTACAACTGGGTCGTACTTTTTAAATACCATCTTGTCAGGCGTGTTACGCTTGTTTTTAGTGGTGGTGTAGAAGTGACCTGTGCCGGCAGTTGATTCTAATTTGATTTTTTCGCGAATACCTTTAGCCATGATATGTTCCTTTAAATTTAAATTCTATGATGCATGACCGGCGATTAAACGCTTTGACCATTAGCGCGCATTTCGGCTAAAACGGCATCAATACCCTTTTTATCGATAGTGCGTAAAGCACTGGTGGAAATACGTAAACGTACCCAGCGCTGCTCACTCTCTACCCAGAAACGACGGGACTGAAGATTAGGTAGGAAGCGACGCTTAGTTTTGTTTTGCGCATGTGATACTTTATTACCGGACATAGGGCGCTTACCGGTGACTTGGCAGACTTTAGCCATGTGAATTACCTCGTTAATTACATCGTTGATTTATAGGCTTGGTTGTTGGCCCAAGCCGGCCTTCTTAGAACCCATAGCATATACTATGGAACCTAGCATCATAGCCTGATTTTTGGCATAAATCAATAACTTATTCGTCTTTTCCTCAAAAAATACCCCATCAAAGCGCAAAAACCTGCCCAACCGCGGGGTTTAAACAACAACCGCCTGACTTAGTTAACGCTTGCGACCACGCGCCCGAAGAATAATGCCAACAGCGTAAAGAGTAGCATCGTTGCAAATAGCGGTAGCTCAGTCCCCGTATGCCAATGGCTGACAATGGCACTGGAGCAGGTGCCGAATAAAAAGAGCGTGGCGCCGGTTAAAGCGGAAGCCATGCCTAGGCGATGGCCTTGTTTTTTTAAAGCAAGAATGGGGGCAGTAGGGTTAATCATGCCAAGGCCGACGGTAAAGCTAAACATCACCACCATAAAAACACTTAAATTGACCATGCCGCTGAGCGATAAGATCACGCCAAGCGCTAGCACCGCCACGGTCCAGTAGGCTGCGATGCGATAGAGTAGCAAGACAGGAATATGGCGACGTAATAAAAAGCCGCAACTTTGGGAGCCTATCATCAGGCCAAAGGCTACGATGCCAAAGCTCCACGCAAATTGATTTGGACTTAAGGCAAAGGTTTCCATCAGTACCGTGGAGGAGGAAGCGATAAAGGCAAACATTGCCCCCATACTGAAACCGGCGGCCAGTGAAAAGCCGATAAAGCTACGGTCAAAAAGCAATTCCACATAGTTCTTAGCGATAAGGGCGGGGCTGATGTGTAGACGATTTTCTTTGGGTAGGGACTCCTTAAAGCAAAAAGCCACCAGTAAAAAGCTAATCAAGCCATAGGTGGCGAGCATCATAAATAGCCCGCGCCAACTACTAAAGCTTGCCAGTATGGCACCAATCATGGGTGCCACCACTGGTGCCATGCCAGTGAGTAGCATGAGTAGGGTCATGGCATTGGCGGCCTCTTGGGTGCTGTAGTGATCGCGCACCACCGCTCGGGAAATGGTCATAAAACAGGCTGCGCCCATAGCTTGCAAAGCACGTCCTATCAGTAAAAACTCAAAGTTGGGCGCAAAGGAGCAGACTAAACTGGCCACTAAATAGAGTAGTGCACCGACCATGAGCGGCCCTTTGCGACCGAAGCGGTCGGTGAGGGGGCCGACAATGATTTGTGAAAAAGACAGTCCAAATAAAAAGGCGGAGACGCTCAATTCCACGCGATTTTGCGGTACCGCAAAGTCACTTGCAATCACTGGAAAGCTTGGTAGGTACAGGTCAATCGAGGCTGGTCCCACAATCGCTAAAGCCGCCATAATATATAGCCAAAAGGGAATGCTAAACCTTGTTTTTTCTGTAGACATACCAATACCAACTGTGTAAAACCAATGAACAAACCATTAAACTGAGGGCATTCATTAACCAGAGGCTAGCCAAGCCCGTGGTGGAATGGGGCATTAAGACCTGGGTAATCAACGCAAGCTGGCCTTTGCCTGCACCAAAGCCGAAGTAAAAGCCGATGCCGATACCGATGCCGAGTAGGCAGACCGTTTGTAAGATAAAGGGTACGGTGGCAATGCGATGGGCGCGTAGGGCGTAGGTGTTGAGACATTGTAAGCCATCCCAGCAATGAATCACGGGGAAGAAGCTTAATAAACCGCCGGCAATCAAGGCGACCTGTGGATCCTGCGTGTAGAGCCCGATAATCTCGTTTTTCATCAGTAGCACCAGGGCGATGGTGAGGATGAAGCCTGCAATGGCCAAAGCAAAGCCCGCTAACACGCTGCGGTGTGCCACTTCCCATTGTCTGGCGCCGAGGGCTTGGGCGGTCTGCGCTGCGGTGGCAATGCCGATGGACATTGGAATCATATAGGTGAAAGAAATCAGATTAAATAAAATCTGATGGCTGGCGGATACATACGCACCCTCACGCGCCACAAACAAGGTAATAAAGGTAAAGGCACAGATCTCCACTAAATAGGAGGCGCCCATGGGAATACCTAAACGCAAGATTTCAGCGATGATATGCGGTTTTGGTCGTGAAAGTCGTAGTCGATAGCGTTGATAGTGTGGGTCAAGCAATAACAGTAAAAGTCCAACCACTAGCTGGAACCAAGAAACGACGGCGGTGGAAATACCAGCGCCGTCACTACCCATTTGACTAAAGCCTAGATGACCGAAAATCAATAACCAGTTAATAAAAAACTTTAAGGGTAAACTGGCCACGCTTAAATACATCACCGTGCTGGCTCGTTGACTGGCCGTACAAATCGAATAAACCACACGAAACATCAGCGCTGCTGGTAAGCCATAAAAGGTGTAGCGCAGGTAGCTGGCAACATCAGCGCGTACCTCAGGTGATAGCTCGCCTGCTAAATTGATTAAAAAATCTGGATTGAGGAGGCCGATAGCGCCGATCACGGTGATAAGCAGCGACATCCAAATCCCTTGCCCAAATAACTCACCCACCTCATGCAGTTTGTTGGCGCCAATGGTTTGAGCGCAGATCGGGATTAGGGCATGAATCACGCCCATCAGGCTGATCACGATGGTGACATAGATAGAGGCAGCAATCGAGATGGTTTGTAAGGCTTGTACACTGAAGTTACCCAGCATCACACTATCAATGATGGCAAAGGCTACCCCGACCCATTGGCTGATAAGAATCGGCCAAACTTGGCGTAGAATTTTTGCTGCGAGCGTCACCACTCGCTCAATCGCTGGATCGCGGACGATCGTGGGCTTATTAATCGTGGACACGTAAAACTCGTTGAGCTTAAATGATTAAAACGGTGCAGGCAAGGAAATGAGACGGAATAACTCACCATGCCGATCACTATCACGACTGCCTTGCCATAGCGTGACCCCACTACTTAAGTGGTCGGCGGCAGGCAAGCGGGAATAAAGATGATCGAGGCCAATACGGCGCTTTTCATTGGTTTGCGTTAGTAGCCACTCACAATCATCATTCTTGGTGAGGATCGTTTGCCCATATATATAAAATAGCGCTGATTGACCTTGGCCAACGCCCACGCTGCGGATGCATTCGCCGTCCTTAACATGGGCTTGCACCGCATCAGCGAGCTCATAGGCCACGGATTTATAGCTGCGGTTATAGTCAACCGCCGGCATCCATAGTGCCACGATAATCAGCCAAGAGGCAGTCAGGCCAATGGCAAATAGCACCACGCCACGCCACAGCGCTTCGGGCTTGAGTCTTAAGCGCCAGTTAATCGCCGCAAACCATAAAATTGTCACCACCACACTGAAAATCACTGCCCACCAACGGATTTCAATCTCAAAGCCCGGCACTAAGCGAGTGATATTGGCGTGAATTTTAGCTGGCCAGCCTAGGTATAAGGCAATCCAACCCAGCCAAATCACGGCAATGGCTAAGCTATTAACCATAATTGAGTACCAATCCAAGGCATTAATTAGGTGGCGACGTATGGTTGGTATCGCCATCGCCGCTAGTATGGTCATTGGTATCACCAGTGGTGCGTATTCCGGTTCAAAGCTATTACTTAGCAGAAGTAATAAAACGAGATTAGCAGCACTCAAGATGGTCGGGATAAAGATATGTGGTGCGGCAAAGTAATAACGCCATTGCCATAAGCTATAGAGGGCAAAGGGCCAAAGCGGTAAAAGGAACCAAGCTAAATCGCGCAGTGAGCTGAAAAAGTCGCGCCCATAGCCGCTAAAGGCCGTTTGATTGTACTGCAGCCAGGCCCTAAACCACTCGGCTTGCTGAGATTTGAGAGACAGTAACCAAGCACTTGATAGGGCAAGACTGATGAGGAGTGCGATGAGCAGTATCCGTTTATGCTGCGGCTTGTAATGCGGATAAAACAGCAACATCAGAGCGCTAAGAACGAGCGGAAAGACACCAATCAATCCGGCTGCAAAAAAACTGCCACTGAGACCCGCAATTAAGAAGAATAAGGCTTGCTTAGGCAGCTCTAAAATACGCACAAAGCCGTAAAAGACTAGGGCGTGGCAGGCCATCAGTAGGGGGATAAAGCTGGTCTCATGCATGCGCATCAGGATGCCGAAGCAGGCAATGAGGAATAAAAAGGCACAATCTGCCAACATTCGCCCGTAATCACGTGGTGCCGGATCGCCACCAAAGGGTAGTGGCATGGGTTGACATTCGGGGCGGCGCGCTAATAAATAGCAGCCATACCAAATGCCATACAGCACAATATAAAAGTACAGTAAGTTTGCCAGTTTAACTGCGGCAATTTGCGATTCTAAGGGATTTAGCCATAAAGCAAAGAGTGGGCTGAAAACGGCTTCAAAGGCTGCACCTATCCAGAGCAGTAAAGGGCCCTGTTCAACGGCGGGTAAATCACCAATATAAGGCGCCATAAAATACGCACCGCCGTCATGGATCGCTCGCAACATGCTGGCTAAACCGACCGCATCATCGGTTTTCCAAGCGTCCCTGAAAAATAGGCCGAACAGCACATAGGCCAAGCCTACCCAGAGTAAGGTTTGTCTAGGTAGCTTACGCGTTGTGGGCGCGGTTAAGCGGGCAGGTGTTTTTATTTCTTGTAAAGGCACAGATTGAATGCTGAGAGTAGGATTAGTAAATCCCTGTAGTTTAAACTAATTTAACAAGATATTCACTAAGCGCCGACTAAAATCGGCTTTAGGCCAGTGCGTTGTTAGAGCGATTGAACAATAAAAAAAGCAGCCCATCAGGCTGCTCTCTGCTACTACACTAATCAATGCTGATTAGTTGCTTTTCTTCTTTAAAGCGCCGGCTGTAGTTGCATAGCGATTGCGGAAGCGCTCAACGCGACCGGTTTCAACAACGCGAGTCTGTGCACCGGTATAGAAAGGGTGTGATTCAGAAGTCACATCACATTTGTATAACGGGTAAGTTTGGCCGTCGATGTCGATGGTTTCACGTGTTGGTGCAGTTGAGCGAATAATGACATGATTACCGGTTTGTTGGTCTAAAAAAACCACATCGCGGTACTCAGGGTGAATACCTTCTTTCATGATAAATCCGTATATAGTGCTAATTGGGTCGCCAACCTCACATACCATATGGAGGTCACGTATCCTGTTAATAGCAGGGCAGTATAACAAATATCCCCGTCAAATAAAAGTAAAGACGGATAAAAATCCGTCTTTTTGTTGCGAAAAGGCTAAATAGCTTTTCAAAATGGCACTTTAAAATCAGTGCCTTAGCCGTGGCAGCGCCTATTAGGAGGCGACGATCAGAGCCGGCATATCGACCGTAACATGGGCGGAGTCCAAGGCAATGGCAATATGCTTGGCAAAGTTTTCAGCCAGGGCGGGATGATCGTTTAGCTCATGGTAACCAACCTCCTGCGCAATACCTAGGATGCGGTCTAATAGCAGCACCTTACCACTGGGGCGAAAGGGCTCGCACTCGAGCTCCTCCCATTTGGCGTAGAGCCACTGCTGTGCTGCCTCAATGGAAGCCTCGCTAAGATCCAGGTCGTTAAGCGTGTATTCTAAGCGCTGATCGGGGTTAAATATAAAAGTAACTTGATGTTTCACGGTGAATGTCCTTATTATCCGCTTGAAGAGCGTGTCAATAGTTTAGATTTAACAATTTGAACATGTTTTTTACCCCTTAACTGTCATGCTGTTGACTATCATAGGAGGGATTTTTGTGGCGCTGATGGCAATCATTTAAAGCGCTTTTCGAATTACTTTATAATACCTTTCCCACTCATTTTTATATTGCAAAACCATGTTTTTAGTCTTTAAGGATCCATCTGCTGTTGCTCAATTTGTCAGTGAGCGCTTAGTTCAATTAATTAAGGATAAGCCTGCCGCGATCTTGGGTTTGGCGACTGGTAGCACCATGGAGCCGGTGTATGCGCGTTTTTGTCAGGATGTGAAGGCACAGGGGCTGGATGTGTCGCAGTTGGGCTCCTTTAATTTGGACGAATATATTGGTTTATCGGCCGATCATCCGCAAAGTTATCATTACTATATGAATCGGTATTTATTTGATCATCTGAACTTTGCTAAGTCTAAAACCTTTGTGCCGGATGGTACGCCTGTGGATGTTGAGCTGCACTGTGAGCAGTATTCACAAAAGATTATGGACAATGGTGGGATTGATTTGCAGTTGTTAGGGGTGGGCGGTAATGGTCATATCGGCTTTAATGAGCCGGGCACGCCCTTTGATAGCCGCACGCATGTGATTGATTTGTCCGTGCAGACGCGTATCGATAATAGTCGTTTTTTTGATTCCATGGATGAGGTGCCAACGCGCGCAGTGACTATGGGCATGAAAGATATTATGGAGGCTAAGCAGATCCTCTTTATTGCCACGGGTGCGAATAAAGCGGACGTGGTGGCGGCACTGTATGCCAGTGACTATGATGAGCAAATGCCTGCCTCAATGCTTAAGCGGCATCCGAATACACTTTTTATTATTGATGAAAAGGCGGCGGCTCAACTGCCGGCGAGTGCGGTTCAGCGCATGGCCTAAATAGGCTGCACCCACTCGCATTTACAGCTAGTGGCGTCAGGGTATCCATCACCTAACGCCACTTTTTAGTTAAAATAGCCCGAGTTCTGATAGTGAATTCGCCTCCTTTTGACTCACTACGATATGATCCAGTAGGGTGACATCAATCAGTGCCAATGCCTTATGCAGGTGCTTGGTGAGTGCGATATCTGACTCACTGGGGGTAGCGGAGCCTGAGGGATGGTTATGCGCAAGGATCACGGCGGCGGCATTAAATTTGAGTGCCTCTACCGCCACCTCCCTTGGGTAGACGGTGGTGCGGCTGAGGGTGCCGCGTGAGACCTCAGTGCAGCAAATGAGTCGATAGCAAGCATCAAGATAAATGGCAATGCAATGCTCCACCGCCAGATGCCCTAAGCGATTGATGCAATAGCGCTTTACCAGTTGTGAATTGTTGAGCGTGTCGCTTTGGCGTAGCTCCTCCTCAATGCTGCGTCCGGCTAGTTCATTAATGGCTTGAAGCTGGCAGATTTTAGCATTACCCATGCCTTTAAAGCGGCGCAAATCGCTATAGTCGGCTGCTAATAAATTACGTAAACCGCTAAACTGCTCCAGTAAATCAGCGCTGAATTGCACGGCATCGCGCCCAGGCGCACCGGTACCCAGCACCACGGCAAGTAGTTCGGGGGTGGTTAGGACTTTAGGTCCATGCTGTAATAAGCGTTCTCTAGGTCGCTCTTGGCCTTGAAATGTATGTGGTGTATTCATTTTGGGTACAATAAGTGTTTAATCGAAACTTAACTATGGCTTAAAGCCTCAGGAAAAACGCAAAAGTGAGTAATATTGTCCATGCAGATTCGTATTTAACCTTGCATTACCGCATCAGCTTGGATTCCGGAAAGGGCAAGGGGCAGGTATTTATTGATACCTTTGATGCTAAGCCGGCAACCCTGTTGCTGGGTTCCGGTCAGTGGTTGCCAGGGTTAGAAGCGCCATTAATTGGTTTAAAGGACGGCGATAGCCTGACTTATCATGTGGCTGCGGCAGAGGCCTATGGCGAGCGTAATCCGGATTTATTAATCCATGTGTCTAAGCAGCTGCTTGATCAGCATGCGGGTGTCGATGCGGATTTTGAGGTGGAGGATATGCTTGAGTTTATGGCACCCGATGGCAGCAAGTATGCCGGCGTTTTTATGGGTTGGGATGGCGACAGTGCCTTAATTGATTTTAATCATCCGCTGAGTGGTGTCGATCTTAAGGTGGATGTAGAGATTCTGGGAGTGATGTAGTCATGCCTCAGCAAGCTGAGATTTATTTAGCCGAGCCACGCGGCTTCTGTGCCGGTGTGGACCGCGCCATTGATATTGTAGAAAGAGCCTTGGAGCTTCATGGGGCGCCGATTTACGTGCGCCACGAGATTGTGCATAATCGCTTTGTGGTTGACTCCTTGCGCGCCAAGGGTGCGGTTTTTATTGAGGAGCTGGATCAGGCGCCAGCGGGTGCAATTGTGGTGTTTTCTGCGCATGGTGTCTCTTTGGCTGTGCGGGAGGAGGCGGAGCGTCGTGGTCTGCAGGTCTTTGATGCGACATGTCCGCTGGTGACCAAGGTGCATATGGAGGTGAAGAAAATGCACAATGCCAATCTTGAAATTATCATGATTGGGCATAAGGGGCACCCGGAGGTTGAGGGTACCCTCGGTCAGGCTGAGGGGCGTATTCATCTGGTGGAGACGCCGGAGGATGTAGCTAATCTGGTGGTTGAGAATCCGGATAGTTTGGCTTTGGTGACTCAAACCACCTTATCGGTGGATGATGCCTCTCAGGTGACGGCTGCACTAAAGGCTCGTTTTCCTAATATTGTTGAGCCTAAAAAGAGCGATATTTGCTATGCTACGCAAAACCGTCAGGATGCGGTGAAAATGATGGCGCCTGAATGTGATGTGTTTTTTGTGGTGGGGAGTATTAATAGTTCTAACTCTAACCGTTTACGCGAGGTGGCTGAGCGTCTAGGCTGTCCCTCGTATTTGGTGGATGGGCCCGAGTGTATTAATCCTCAGTGGTTGGAGGGGGCGCAGCGTATTGGTATTACGGCGGGTGCATCGGCACCTGAGGTGCTAGTGCAGGACGTGATTTCTCGTCTCAAGGCGTTAGGAGCTATTTCAGTTCGTAAAATGCAGGGGATTGAAGAAAATGTCGCTTTCCCCTTGCCGCGTGAATTGTCACGTAAGTTAGTGGATGATTAAATCCCCAGGCTTTGCTTAAACGCAAGCTTTGTGCCCGAGATTTACTTGATAAATTGGCAACTGGCTATATTATAGAGAGGGCGACCGGAATGACAGCTGGGTGTCAGGAGTTGTTACTATTTCGGTTTCACTATTGTATTTATTAATGGTAGGCTATCATCTAATTCACTATAATTTAGTTGAACCTACCACTTGCTAGGAGAAAATAGTATGAAAATCAAATCATTTGCTTTAGCTGCTTTATTGTCTGCTGCTGCCCCTGCGATGGCTGCTGAGTGCACCATCAATATCGAGGGTAACGATGCCATGCAGTACAATGTTAAGGAAATCGAAGTCAGCAAGTCATGCGACGAGGTGACGCTTAACCTTAAACACGTTGGTAACTTACCTAAAGCAGCTATGGGTCATAACGTCGTGATTTCTAAAGCTGCTGATGCACAAGCTATCGCTACTGAGGCAGCTGCAGCGGGTCCTGCTAATGACTACTTAAATAAAGACGATGAGCGCATCATCGCCCATACCGATATGGTTGGTGGCGGTGAGGAGACCTCTGTTAAGTTTAAGCCTTCTGTATTTGAAGAGGGTGAGAGCTATGAGTTCTTCTGCTCATTCCCTGGTCACTTTGCGATCATGAAAGGCTCAGTGAAATTAGTCGACTAAATAATTATTGATGTAGGGGCTTCGGCCTCTGCTGACTAAGACACAGTATGAACCACTGCTACGGCAGTGGTTTTTGTTTGCCTATAGAAAATAGGTAGGTGGATAAAGGGAGTCGTCGTGTATATCAACGATGTGTTTGGAAATTAAGCGCACTGAGACCTTTGCAATAACCCCTCAAATTTCCTAA
>NZ_KV792858.1:0-11834 GCF_001808335.1 Oligella sp. HMSC05A10
AGGAAGTTTGAGGGGTTATTGCAAAGGTCTCAATGTTTATTACTAACGAAATAAAATAAACAGGAAGTAACCACAAAGATCGCTAACACAATAGTGAATATTTTTTCTTCAAATATTTCGAAAAAATAGCCGCTTACCCCTCCCCCTATGGAATATCCAATGATATGAACAACTGCAATTAAACTGGTTGTGAAGCCTTTATCTACATTCTTCCCCGCCTCTATAGCAATATGCAGGTAAAGTGGATATAAAAGTGTTACCCATAAAACAATTAGTAAAAAGGAAAAGCCGATAAGCATTGAGGAAGGATAAATTGTGAGGAGGTAGATTGCGCTAACAAAAATCACCACTATTGGAAGCAACAAAAAGGGGTTTTCGCGGCATTTCGGCAATAAATAAAGTTGCGCTAGTATGATTGTAAAAGAGCAAATTATCAGTAAATAGGTTATGTACTGCGTGACTTGCTCTGTTCGCCAATGTAATGTCTCTATAAGCCAGATGGCAAGAATGAATTGGAACATCCCAAAACATATTTGTGCTAATAACGCTATGGATAATATTAGTGCTAATTCATTATTTATGTAGATACGATTGAATCCCTCTCCCGTAGAGACTTTATGCCTACCACATGTATTATTTAACTCTTTTAAATGTAGAACGGCATATATTAAAAAAAAGCTGAATGCAGAAAAAAAAGCGGGAGCTGAGTTTGATATAAATAGCAACAAAAGTGAAACCAAAGGGGCACTTAGTCTGCCTACTGACAAAGCCACTGATAATCTGCTATATCCTGCAACTTTATCAATAGCTACTGCCCCTATCATAGCTTGGGATGTTGGCACTAGAGTACTGGCACTCATCCCATAAATTATACGGCTAAGAAGAAACAAATCAGCATTAACATTAGATGACAGTAAATTAGCACAAATAATAAACAAAATACCTTGACTAACCCCCACCATTAACAGAGCACACAATAAAACCTTCTGATACCCAATCTCTCTTTGAATTAACCACCAAAACGGAATTCCTAGTAGAAACAGAGCACTCCCTAGCCCCATTATCTTGTTAAAGTCAGTGATATTTAAGATAGTATTTTCTAAAAGAATTGGTTGTATTACCCATAAAACCCCTTGACTGAACCCAAAAGTAGCGCAGATGCAGAGTAAAGAACCTTGAACAGATAACGTTTTAATACGGGAATACATATGACAAGAGTTATCTTAGATTGACATTGTTTGTAAACTTATGTTAAATATAACACAAACAATTATCATTCTCATAATTAGTTTGACATTTATTCTCATAGCGTTTCAGCTCATGGCCATGAAAAAGAAAACAACTAATGATGCAATAGTGGTAGCACAAAACAGCCTCTTAAATGCCTTAATAAGAGAATGGAAAGAGTGGAGTTTTGTTATTGAGCCAGAAGAAAACAAAGAATGTATTTTGTTAAAACTACCAACACTTAATTTAGAGCTATTATTACCTCTTTCATACAAATCGGACTTTCATTTGCATAATTTTCAAGAACCTTTATTTGCCAGGTTTGAGCAAAATAATTGGTTCCATGCAAACTACCTAATGATCTGCAATTGGATTTCTCAAGAACCTTTATTGGGTTCTTTTCTAAGCAAATGGTCAACTCAGCAACCATACTCATATCATGCAAAATTTCAGGAAAGAGTAGCTAATAGTTTAGCGTGCATCACAGAAAGTATTGAACACTATAAGCCACCAATTGAGCATACCTTTTTAAGTAGCGAACAAAGTTTGATTTTTGGTCATAGCGCTCACCCATATCCTAAGTTCAGGGAGGGCTTTTCGCTAGTTGAGTCTTATGCGTATCTACCAGAGTTTCAAGCAAAATTCTCTTTGTGCTATATAGCGGTTAGTGCAGAGCTACTGTGGAGCAATAATGATTCAAAAATGGATGAACTCCGCAATAGCGTAATATTTTTAGAGTCGAATATTTTAGCCTTATGTCCTAGAGGGTTTCATGCTTTCCCCATGCATCCTTGGCAATGGGGAAAATTAATTCAGCTTCCAATTATTCAGCAACATATATTCAACAACAAAATTAAATGGTTAGGAATGGGAGAAAAAGAATGGTTTCCTACAACATCTGTCAGGGCAATATATAATCCAGATACTCCCTATATGCTAAAATTTTCTTTATCTACCAAACTCACAAATTCCATAAGAGTCTTAAAATCATCTGAAGTATCTCGAGGTTATTGGTTACATAAAGCCTTCCAAAGTCAGTTGGGACAAAAGCTTCTAAGAGAGGCCAAAACATTAAGAATTCTTTATGAGCCTGTCGGCTTCGCTATTAAAGATAATAATGATCTACCCATACCAGAAACTTTTGCTCTTCTCAGAGACAACCCATTTAATTCTAATAGTAAAGTATTTTCTATTGCCAGTATCGCTCAAGAAGGAATAAAGAGTAATCCATCCCTTTTAGTTAATTTAGTGCATCAATTAGCTAATGCTAAAAATTTTTCTTTGCAGGAAAGTGCTGAAAATTGGTGGAAAACTTTTTTGTGCCGCGCTATAAAACCGTTTTTGATAGCCTTAACAAAATATGGATTCGTATTTAGTGCACATCAGCAAAATATGTTGGTAGAGACTGAGCATGGTCTGCCGACTACAGTTTACTTTCGTGATTGCCAAGGAACAGCATTTTCTAAAAAAACCATACAAAATCTGTCAAAAGAAATCCCTGGCTTTCCTCAAAAATCTGACCTAGGGCTATCCACAGAGGATGTGAATGTATTAGCAGCTTATTACTTATTTGTCAATAATGTATTTGCTTTGGCTAATGCGCTAGTTAGAGAGTCTTTGCTAGATAGGGAACACACATTACTCATATTGCGACGATTTTTACAAAATCTGGACACTAAAAATTCTGAGTTTATTTCTTTTCTTCTTAAGTCTACTTTCTTGTATTCCAAAGGAAATTTGGTATTGGGTTTGCTAGATATTAATGAAACTCAGTTCCCTGAAGCATCATTTTCTTCCTATACGAAGATTACGAACCCATTGTGCGATGAGGAGTTTGCGAGTGACTTTACATAAATATCCACTAATTTCAATTTCCACAGAAATTAATAGCATAGAGTTACTGTGTAAATATTTAATGAGATGTTTTGAAGAAAAAAAAGAAAAAAAACTCCAAGTAATGTTCCCTAGCGGAAAAGAAGACTTGCTAGCAGACGCTCTCATGCATGGATTAATTCAAAAGGTTGATGGAGACCATTTCGCACGTCTCTCCATGGTTTGGCAACACCCTTTTAGTGGTATGTGTAATAACAAAATCACACATTATCCTTATGTCCACGTGGTTGATAAGGGTATAGGCCATCCGATGCGTCCTCCGACTCCTAAAGGATTTGTTTACTCTAGATATATCCCTAAAATCTCAAAGACAATTAAATTTGAAACATTAGATATAAATAAACATTTCCAAATATTCCATGACTGGATGAATCAACCTCGTATAAATAAATTTTGGGAGTTGGCTGGCGATGAAAACCAGCACAGACAATATATACAAAAGATAGATAATGATACTCATACTCACGCAATTATTGCCTATTTCGATGATGAGCCATTTGCATATTTTGAGATATATTGGGCGAAAGAGGACAGAATTTCAGCATACTACTCGTCTCATGATTATGACCGCGGTCTTCATGTTCTGGTTGGTAATATTAATTTCCTAGGCAAGAAGTTTTTTGAGCACTGGATTATCTCTCTTATGCATTACACCTACATTAGTGAAACAAGATGCGAAAAGTTAGTTGGAGAACCGAGAGTTGATAATTCTACTTTTATCAAACAATTATCGAATTATGGATGGAGTCATCTAAAAGAGTTTGACTTCCCTCACAAACGCGCAGTTTTTCTACTAAGCGAAAGAAGTTATTTTTTCCGATTTTTAGAGGAAAAGCTGTAAGCATGGATATATTAATATGGGAACGCTGTGTTCAGAAGTTTGCAGCAAAACTACTTTCCGAGTTTAGCTTTGAAGGGCTACTATCCCCAGAAAAAGAAAATGAAGGTCACTTCAAAATAGGCTTAAGTAACGCTGATTATTTATTCGAAGCGAGGGAAAGCTTATGGAAACAGGTTATCGTTAATGCTGGCAGCATTAGGAGAAAACAAACTAAGTCTACTGAGGCAAGTTTATTAGGGGATATACTCGTCTTATTAAATGATATACAACCGCTAATGCCTTGCTCGAGCTTAACATGGAGTCAGTTTGTAAACGAGTGTATCAATACATTATATTCCGACTATCAACTATCGATAAAGCACTTACTATTTGCTGACGAGGATTGGTCTAATTTACCAACCAATATATTGCATAGTTTATTGGATGGGCACCCAAAGGCTCTTACTAATAAGGGTAGGGTTGGCTGGGGAGCTTTCAATTTAAAGCATTATGCTCCAGAAGCACAAAGCTCCTTTCGTTTAGTTTGGATAGCTATTCGCAAGCACCTTGTTGAAAGCAGCATATCAGAAGATCTTTCTTGGGACTCTCTCTACCAAGAAAGCTTAAGTATCAGAGAGTTACATGATATTAAGATAAAACTTAATAATTATGAAGACTATTTGTTAATGCCAGTTCACCCTTGGCAATGGGACCATATGATTGCTTTGCAATTCGTACATTATGTCGCAAATAAAAGTATTGTTTATTTAGGTGAACTTGGTGACTTTTATCAAGCACAACCTTCGTTGAGGACTTTAAGTAATACTACATATCCTAAAAAAAAGGATATTAAGTTAGCACTAACAATTCTTAATACATCAAGTTACAGAGGTATGCCCGGAAAGTACTTAAAAATAGCTCCAAAATTATCTGCCTTTTTAAAAAAAGTAGTTAATGATGACGATGTATTAAACAAATATGTTCGAGTTCAAGCAGAGCCTGCAGGATTATTTGTACCCCATCCTTTTTATGAACAGCAAGAAGAATGTGCTTATCAATGGAAGGAGTTATTAGGTGTTGTTTGGAGAGAGTCAGCACATAGTAAGTGTATCGAAAACGAGACTGCATATATGGCGGCAATTTTACATCAATTACACCCGTCAGGAGTAAGTTTAGTTGAGACTTTGATTACCAACAGTCAATTATCTGCTGAAGAGTGGTTAATTAAATTGTTTGATTGCACTGCAATCCCATTATGGCATTGGCAATGCGCATATGGACTAGGTTTCATTAGCCATGGTCAAAATTTACAAATTATTTTTGAAAACTTTATTCCAAAAGGAATTCTGATAAAAGATATACAGGGTGATTTATTTGTCACTGAAGATTTTCCCTGCCCACCATTGAAAACAATACCAACGGATATCATCCAAATTCTGCCTAAAATGCCTCCCCACTATCTAGTGCATAATTTATGGACTGGTTTTTTTGCAAGCGTGTTGAGGTTTACATCTTTTTTGCTATCAGAGAAAAAAATATTAGATGAAAAGCAGTTTTGGCAATTGCTTAGTAAGAGACTACAGATATATATGGAGCAAAATCCAGACTTAAAGCAAGCTTTTTCTGCATATGATTTGTTTTGCAAGTCTATGCCTAGATTGTGTATTAATAAAGCAAGGCTAGTTGCTGGATACAATGATACTGCAAGTCGTCCAGTTCATAGCAGAGGGCAAGATATTTTAAATCCACTATACATAGTAAAGGAATCTTATGATATATGACTTATTAGGAATTGGTATTGGTCCTTTCAATCTTAGTGTCGCAGCGCTAATGAGTAAAGTGGATAAATCTAGTCTTTTTCTAGAGCGTAAGAGCGAATTCGGTTGGTATCCTGGGATGCTTTTACCGAATACATATTTGCAAATTTCTTTTCTTAAAGATTTAGTAACTGCTGCTGACCCTACCAGCCCATACTCATTTCTGTCCTATATTATTCAAAAAGGGAGATTTTATCGATTTATCAATGCAGAATACTCATTCATTGAACGTAAAGAATTTGCTGATTATCTATCATGGGTAGCAACAAACTTAAGTAATTTAAAATTTAATCAGAATATCGAAAAAATAGAATTAACAGATAGAGCTTTTACTGTTCATAGTCAAAACCAAACATATCTTGCCAAAAACCTTGTCATTGGAACAGGAATAACTCCAAACACTCCAGATTTTTTAAAGCATCTACCAACAGAAAAATGCTTCCATAGCAATGAGTATATGATGCGCAGACAAGATTTTTCAGGTAAACGTATTGTAGTTATAGGTGGCGGTCAAAGTGGTATTGAGATATTACTTGACATAGTAAAAAGTTGTCCATCCGTAGAATCTGTGGTTTTATTTACGAGAAGAAACTCCCTCGAAGTATTAGATGACTCTCCTTTTATTAATGAATTCTTTTCTCCTGATTATGCTCACTACTTTTATAAATTAGATTCATTACAAAAAAAGAAAATTGTTGATCAGCAAAAATTTGCCTCGGACGGGGTATCTAGAAACTCGCTAATTGAGCTTGTGCAATTGCTTTATTCTCACGATTTTCTGAACCCATCCTCTCACAGAAAAGTTAAAGTATATCCGAATCACGAGGTAACCCTTGTTGCAAAAGATAATTCGGCATTAGCACTTCAAGTCAGGGATAATAACAGTCGGAAAAACACATTATTTAATGCTGACATTGTGGTTTGTGCAACGGGATACAAGACATACATTCCTGAAGTTTTCTCTCCATTTTTTGACAATTTACCTAAAGACTCTTTAGGTAACATAGAAATTCGTGATGACTTTTCAGTTAATTACACATGGAAACACGGAGGAAGACTATTTATACAAAACCAGTCGAGAAATACTTATGGTATCTTTGACTCTCAAATGTCTATGACTGCATGGAGGAGCGCAAAAATCATTAATAGTTTATTAGGTAGAAATGTGTATTATGAAAACGATATTCATGCTGCCTTAAACTGGGAGATGAGATAGATGCGTACTTCTCTCCTTAGCATTCAAAATCTTTCTTTGTCTTATCAGCATAAACCCATTATTCAAAATATAAGTTATTCCTTTCAACAAGGAAGAGTCTATGCTTTATGTGGTGCAAATGGTTGCGGTAAGAGCACCTTACTGTCTGCATTTATTGGGGTCATAAAGCCTGTGAATGGTAGCATTACACTGTCAGGAAAGGCCTTATCCTCATATAGCGATAAACAACGGGCACAACATATTAGTCTTTTAAGTCAAAGTCATCAAAGTGAATTGGATTTAACAGTAAGAGAGTTAGTGGCTTGTGGACGATATTGCCATGATGAGCAAGAAGATAACCCCCATCGCCAAGCAATGATTGATTATGCAATCAAACGACTACACTTAGATGGCTTAGATAATTCCACTGTCGGTGAGCTATCAGGAGGCCAGCAACAAAGAGCATGGATTGCTATGGCAATTGCTCAAGAAGCAAAAGTTCTTTTACTAGATGAACCTACAACCTATCTTGATATTCGTCACCAGATAGAGGTTTTAAAACAAGTTCGCGAACTGAGTCATCAAACTGGCATCACCATCATTTGGGTATTACATGATATCAACCAAGCATCTGCATTTAGTGATGAAATTCTTTTCTTAAAGGAAGGAAAAATTACTTATTCAGGCACGCCAGAAGAAGTTATGCAGGAAGAAATTTTATTGGATATTTTTGGTGTTGCAATGCCTCGTTTGACTAATAATAACCCCCCTATCTGCCTACCTCAATATGGATAAATAGCATGAAGAAATATGGGCTTATTCTACTCTGCTTTCTCTGTATGGGATTATGGTGTGTAATTAACTTGCTTAATATCCCTTCTGATCATTTAGGCGAGGTTTGGGTGCATTTAAAGTTTCCCCGCTTTTTTGCAGCCATCATTACAGGAGCCTCATTAGGTCTTGCAGGTTATTTACTGCAAACGATAACCCATAACCCGCTATCCTCCCCCTCTGTATTGGGAATTACCAGTGGTGGACAACTTGGATTATTGCTCAGTCTTTTATTGCCAGCTGCATTGAGACCCCTTAATCTCATTGCGGTATTTTTGGGCTGTTTATTAGGGGCGGTGATTACTTTTTTATTGGCTGGCAAAAGAGGTAAATCCTCTCTACGACTGATACTGGCTGGCACTGGAACTAATATTTTCCTTGCTGCGATTTGTAGTTTATTGCTTATTCTCAATGAAACGCACATTGCAGGTCTGGCTATCTGGCAAGCAGGCTCGCTATACCAAGCTAATCTACAACCCGTACTCTATTCATTTTTGCCTTTTTTGATATGTCTTGGCTTGGCTTATTACTTTCGCCAGAGTATTGCATTACTCACACTAGGAGATAGTGTTGCTTATATATTAGGATGCAATACACAAAAAACCCATCGAATTAGCTTTTTTATTGCTATATGTTTAACATCTTGTGCTGTAGTCCTTGCAGGACCAATCGCTTTTGTGGGTTTACTCTCACCGCATATTGCTAAATACTTAGGTTATAAGCATCCAATTAAAAAAATGCGAGGTAGTATTTGGGCAGGCATTCTAATTATGTTCATTGCTGATGCTATCATCCAAGCTGTCACTGCAACTTATTTGCCTTTAGGACTTGTAACGGCGCTGGTAGGTGCTCCCTTTCTTATTGCTTTAGTCTTAAAGAGTAAAGAGCATGATAAACCTCAGAAACAATTTGCTCACCGAGGACAAAACTCAATTCTAATTTGGTTATCCATAGGGTTACTTATTCCTCTCTTTATGTATATTGGCCTATATAAAGAATTAAGTGTCGATATCGAAAATCGTCTATTAATGGATGTGCGTATGCCTCGGGTGCTCTCCTCTTTATGCGTAGGTTCATTGTTAGCTGCGAGCGGATGGTTGATGCAACGGTTGTTTCGCAATGCGCTTGCCGTACCCGAAATGCTAGGTATCACTCAAGGTGCGGCATTAGGTAATTTACTCTTACTATTGTTTTTCTCTATCTCTTTAACAGATCAACTTTTAGCGAGTTTAATTGGTTCTCTAACGGTTATTGGTCTTCTAATATATTTGAATCGACAAGCTCGTCAATCATTTCGATTAATTATTTGTGGACTAGCCATTTCTGGCACTTTAGTAGCATTAACTACACTCATTATTATCGCTTTTAAGGTTCAAGCTACCCAAGCCGTCATATGGTTAAATGGTAGCTTATACGGTCAAACAATGACGAATTCAAATGTTTTGATTTTTTCATTATTGTTATTAATTCCAGTCTTCAAATTATTACCATCTATTCATTTGCTAAATTTGGGTGATAGCGTTGCCTTTGCATTGGGAGTTTCAATTTTCCGATTAAGAAATACTATCTTACTCTTAGTCGCTGTGATGACTGCCGTAAGTGTTGCTATGGTTGGCCCAATTGCTTTTGTCGGATTGATAGCTACTCATATAGCAAGACATTTTACTAATAAAACGAGTCAAGAATTTATATTATCTCTTTTTGTGGGAGCAACTTTATGTCTATTATCTGATGTAGTGGGTCGCTATCTTTTTTCACCTATTGATATTCCTTTAGGTTTAATGACGACACTACTAGGAGCTCCTTATTTGTTATACACATTAAGCAGAAAAGCTAGTTTAACGCCACGATGATTAAGCAGATTATGAAAAGTTATCTTCACTAAAGAGAGATGTATGAATATTAAACGTCGACAACTGTTAGGCTTAAGTTTAGCGAGTTTTATTTCCTATTATATCTACTCCAAACCCGTAGGATTTTCCACACCTACACAACAAAAACCACGTGTCGTGACACTAGAGTATCTACCAACAGAAATGTTGTTACAACTGGGTATCATACCTGTAGGTGTAGCCGATATTCGTGGATATAAGCGTTGGGTTGGTTATCAGAATGAACTATTAGCACAAAGTGTGTCGGTAGGAACTCGTCAGCAGCCTGTATTGGAATATATTGCTGCATTAAAGCCTGATCTAATCATCGGAGTTCAATTTCGGCATCTCTCTATTTTGAGCATATTAGAAAAAATTGCACCAACCCTTCTATTGCCTGATAACAATACGGTTAATGGGATGATTGAGTTACAGCAGAATTGGCTAGCTGTTGCGCGACATGTTGATTTAGAAAAGATGGCACATCAGTTGTGGGAAGATTTTGAAGAAATTTTAAAATCATTCAAACAGCGCCTAGATAGTCCAGAGGATGAAATGAGCATTTTACAAGGACTTGCTGGCTCGCCTCTTTTTTGGGCATTTCACATGAATAGCATTCCTGGCGCCTTAGTTGAATATATGGGATGGAAATTGCCTATATTTCTTAATCAAAGTAGTCCCCAAGGGATTTCTTATATCTCTGTAGAGCAATTATTATCTCAACAGGGTAGCTTAACAGCTATTACAGACACTAAGACAAATGGTGTTTCTAAACTAAAGAATTTGCCTGTTTGGCGCAATATCCCTGCCATTCAGAAGGGTAATTATAGAGAGCTTCCTTTGAGCATATGGCCCTTTGGTGGACTTATTAAGACATTAGAGATGGCAGATGCATTAACCTTGCAATGGGAGTTAACTCGCTAAGTTTTTTTATTAGGATTCCAATATACTCTTAGAACCATATCATCCACTGTTAGCTGGTAATTTTTTTCAAAAAATTGCCTTAGCAATTTCATTCCAAATGTGTTGAAAGCCCCCCAAACTTTATCAATCATCAATTGCTCTTTTTCTATGAACTTTTTGACTTCTTGCCCATAATGATGCAATGTCATGACAGAAAAGAAATGCATTTTTGTACCTTCTGGTATTAGACAGTCATCAAAATAGCAACTATCGGCTATATTAAGCATCTCTAATAATACTATAGGAGGCTCTGGATTCCTCCAGTTCTCCAGTATAGCTGCAATGGCGGGAAATGCTGTCTCATCTCCACACAACACTGCTTTACCCGTCATTAAATGATTAATTGACTCATTCCGCTCCCGTTGAGTAATTACATGCTGCCCAGGTTTTAATTGAGTAAGCCACTGGAAAGTGGGTGTGTTACCGTGAATAAAAAAGTCTATCTCAATATATTTAACTTCTTTGTTTATTCTTCTATATGTATATGCACGAAGCAAGGTTTCTCCTATAGCTAAGGTTGTGATAAATGCAGGTTTAATGTTTGTCGCTAAAGTGTCGTATTGGAGTTGTAATCTAACAAATGAAGGAGAAATGAAGCTTTTTTTTAAGACAATAAATAAACGATGTTGATTGATATTGACAACATTCTCACTTTCAGCCAAGAAACGTATATATAACTCACTAAAGCTATCCATAGGATGTTTATTTTTGTCAGGGAAAGCATAGAAAAAAAGATGAGGTGTATCTTCTAAATTATTCGCAACGTTAATTAAAAAGCCCTCGTAAAAAATGTCTTCTATAAATGCAATTTGAGCATGCCTGAAAGGAGTGTTAACTTTTACAAAAGAAAGAAACTCGTGATTACCTCCACCATTAAGGCTTTCAATCCAGTGATCTTTTTGCTCAGATTGGAAGGCAGTATAGCCATGGTTTTTTTGCATAAAACTATCCTAGAACTGCGGTTGTTATAATTTAGCCTGTGTAGATTCTTATGTAAATGATTTTCATTACATACATTCGGTTGTTTAACAATGATACTAAAAATCATTTAATACAGAACAGAAATCCTTATACGATGGACTCATTTTTTGGTTCTCAATGATGTCAAAATAGAGAATTTAAGCATAGAAAGCCACCTAGCGCTTAAGCTACCACAAAGCGCCTAGCCCTTTTCCTAAGTACCCATCGAGTAGGGTGAGGTTTGCACCTCATCCCTC
>NZ_KV792859.1:0-2538 GCF_001808335.1 Oligella sp. HMSC05A10
TCGGGTTTGCCAACCTCGCTGGGCAAACACAAAAGCCCTCCACTACGCTAGGCATGGAGGGCTCCTAAAACTACTTCACATTAATAATGTGCTATTAATAAATTACTCTTTTTTAATCCCTTTGACCTCTACATTAACTCGTCGATCTACCTGCAAGCATTTAATCAACTCATCTGTAGCTCGAGTTCCTATACATCCTGTACTAACAGGATTGCTGGCCCCATATCCTACAGCGGTCATTGGTGCATTAACTCCCTTCTGCTGTAGATAGGACTTTACTGTTTCAGCACGTACCTGTGACAGTCGTTGATTGTATTGAACAGCCCCTAAGCGATCGGTATGACCTTCAATGACGATATGCTCTATGCTAGCATACGCTTCAGGCAAGCTAATCGCCAAATTATCGAGCTGCTTTTTACCTTCAAGTTGCATATCATCCATCGTTCCACCATCGAACGCAAAGAGTGCGTCTGCTTGTAAACTGATCACCTCATGATGTGCAACTACTTCTTCCTCAGAACACCAACGATGATCGACATCACGCAAATTTGCACAACCCACAAGAACTAAAAGAAATCCTGAAGTTACTGCTAAACGTCCAATGTAAGTGATTTTTTTCATAGTTTTATCCTTAATTGATTAGTGATGGCTTTACCAACTAAAACGTACACCAACGCGACCCGCTATACTTTCGCGTGCTGCATCAGTGCTTCGATACACTTTATTATCACCACCAAAAGCTCGTGCGTAACGGACATCACCATATAAATAGGTTGACTTACCAATTGGTAACTGAGCACCAACTCCCAGCTCACCCCAAGTACGCTTATATTCTTCACGAACTTTATCTCGTCCTATCTTTGCTTCAGACTTATTACCAGCAAAGTCATGTAGCACATTAGCTGTTACGTAAAAAGTATTGGTACGCAAATCACCATTATCTTGGTTATAGGCTACACGAGCACCCACTCGACCACGAAGTGTTCCACCACTCTGATCTGATATATTACGGACATCATCATCGAAACTACTCAGATGCACATACTGATAAGACAATTGTGCTTGTGGCTCGATCTGCCAGTTACTATTGCCAATTAACCAAGGTCGTCCAACTTCAGCGGAAACACCAACTCCCCAGCCATTTTGACTATCATGCCCACTAGTGCTTTTATATTTATTACGGATAGAGGAGACATTAGCAACTAAATCTACATAGCTACCATTATCGCCATACCATGTGCTGTATGCACCCAAAGAGTACATATCAGTTTTACCCGATCCAACTTGCTTCTCCTCAGTTACTAAACCATTTTCAGCACGATACTTATCGTAAAAATCATGTTCTCCATGACTATAACTAGCCATAATTCCCAAGTGATGGTGATTATTGTCCTCATCAGTACGCACTAATAAGTCACCACCGAACTGAATAAAAGCAATATCACTTTCATATCCAAAGCGGTTTTGTCCCTGCTCCTTCAAGTTTGTATAGTTAATTCTGCCCCACACGGGATAAGGCTTATTACCTGCCTGAGTACGATCTCGGTAATCCTCACATTGAGTACCACACTCGTCCCAGACCCAAGTCTGTTGCTCACCAATTCGCTCATGTAATTTACCCATCTGCGCAAATCCCATTTCACGGTTAATACGAGACATTTGGACATAGCCAGATGTTCCTGGGGTGTAAATAGGTGTTGGCTCTGGAGTAGGACCTGGCTCAGGGGTTGGTGTTGGTGTTGGCTCCGGTTCAGGTTCAGGGGTTGGTGTTGGCTCTGGAGTAGGACCTGGTTCAGGGGTTGGTGTTGGCTCCGGTTCAGGTTCAGGGGTTGGTTCTTGCGCAGCTAAAGTCCAATAATAATGACTGCCACCATTTTCATCATCACGCTGCACTAATTGAGCTTGACCCGCATTAGTGGTTTCTGCTGTACCCGTAAACGTATTAGGTTTCTGCTCATCACTTTCAAATACTGACACAACTGGTGTTACCCATTGGCCATTTTTAGGTAGTTCACCCAAGGTTACATCACCGATTATTCCATTTGGTACTGAAACCACTGTATTACCTGAGGCAATACCAAAAATACTCAAATGGTCCGTTTGCTGTTCATCTGGGTTATCCCAACGCGAATCCACTAACAAACGAGCATTATCGCCCCTATAACTACCCTGTATGATTAACTCATCACCAATAATGCCGTTACTCATACTTATTGTTGAATCAGATGAAAAAACATCCCCCTGTAAAGTAAAATCAGTTGGTCCCGAACTGTCAAAAGCATTAAGTAGAGAGTTATTATTTAAGTGTAATGTTGTAAAAGATGCTTGATTATCTGTACCTTTTTTCTGTAAATTCCACGTAAATCCGTCATTTAGCGTTAAATCCAGTTGTGACCCATTAATGTGGGTTAGACCACGCATAGTACCTGCACCAGAAAACGTGGCATTAGTATTACCTTCGTATACAATATTATTACTACCTACACCAACTTCCAGTAACCATCGGTGGCGGAGACGTCCACATCGTAGAATTCCTGC
>NZ_KV792860.1:0-1310 GCF_001808335.1 Oligella sp. HMSC05A10
TCGGGTTTGCCAACCTCGCTGGGCAAACACAAAAAGGTGGCTCAACGTATTGAACCACCTTCTAAGAAATCAAAGCTTAGATACAACAACTTAGAGTATGGCCTCCGGTGACTCCGGCAAGATCTGCCCACCATCGACAATAATGGTTTGACCCGTGATGTAGCTCGCCTCTTTGGAAGCAAGGAAGCATACGGCATAACCGATATCCTCTGGCTTGCCTAGCTTTCTAGCAGGAATGGAGCGTGTCATTTGACCTAAATACTCCTCACCCTGGGCCGCTAAACCCTCTGTGAGAATATTACCCGGCATCACCGCATTAATCGTGATCCCCTCTTTGGCATACTCTAATGAGGCACTACGCATAAAGCCAAGCTGCCCCGCTTTACTCGCGGCATAATGACTCCAACCTGGATAGCCCGTGATCGGACCGGTAATGGAAGCGGTAATCACAACACGACCATAGCCTTGCTTTTTCATATAGGCTAGCGCCGCTTGTGTCACAAAAAACGTACCCTTAAGGTTGATATTTTGCATCTGATCCCAATCCGCCTCCGTCATATCGGCTAAATAGGCTTGTGGGAAAATACCGCTATTTGAGCAAAGAATATCTAAGCGACCATACTCGCTCACCACCTCATCAACAACCGCTTTACATTGAGCCTGTGAGGTCACGTCTAACGCTTTAAACGCACAACCCAACTCCGCCGCTGTTTGCTCAGCTGCCGCTTCATCAATATCCGCAATCACAACCTTGGCACCAGCCTCAATTAAGGTTTTAACAATACCTTTACCAATACCCTTTGCACCGCCCGTAACGATAGCAATTTGATCTTTCAGTTCAAACACAACAAATCTCCTTTAAATAATGTTAAACCCTAATACTAGTATAGGCGATCGCTGGGTCAGCTTGATGACAATTAACAAACTACGGTCTGAAACCGTAATCTGGTTTTAATAACTCCGGACGCACTTGATACATTTTATCCACCATCGTTAACATGGCATCGATGTACCATGAACTATCATTTTTACGATGACTGAAAATAATTGGCATACTGACCTTTTCCTCTTCAGCAATGAGTCGATAGTGCAGATCATTACGTGCTCGGGCTTCGGTCGGTATGACGCAATAACCAATACCGGCCGCCACTAAACCTAAGGCTGTTTGTAGGCTCTGCACCTCATGCACTTCCTCAGGATAAATTCGCTTATCATGTAAGGTATTTAGGACATAATCAGCAAAGCCCATGCTCACATTAGAAGGAAAAACAATCAGACTTTGAGACCTTTGCAATAACCCCTCAAACTTC
>NZ_KV792861.1:0-6068 GCF_001808335.1 Oligella sp. HMSC05A10
AAATCAAGTTACACAAAATACCTTACACCCTCCTTTACCTTGACCCTGCGGCAAGCCCTGACTTTACATTAGGGCTTTTAAGGATTTGCCTGTTGACACCACGTAACGAGACGGGCACAAACAACGCTCTCAATCGCTCACTGCAGAGATACCTTGACTCACACTAGCCCTTCATCAAGCCTTGGCCTAGATAGTTATCACCGCCTTCCATCCCCGGCAAAACAAAATAATAACCACCCCCAAAGGGCTTAATATAGCGCTCCAAGGGCTCACCGTTAAGCCTTGTTTGAGTATGAATAAAGCCTCGATACAAGTCATTCTGAAATGCTATGAAGATCAACCCCATATCCAAAAGCCCAGAGGCATGCACCCCTAGCGAGTAACTAAAACTGCGACGTCTCATCTTAGAGACATGGCGCTCGGGATCGCGCGGCTCGGCCCGACGCATATGTGAATCATACAAAATGCGGTCTCCATGCGGGTCTTTTAGTAGCTCTGGATCGTCAAACTCACCCTTCATACCAATCGGCGCGCCACTACGCTTATCCCTGCCAAAGTCGTTTTCCTGATCCTCCAACGGCGTGCGATCCCAAAACTGCAAATTAAAACGAATTAGTCGCACCGCCATATATGATCCGCCCTCGCACCAACTCGGCTCCTCTTGTTTAGGCGTAACCCAGACTAAATCATCCATCAAAGCAGCGTCCTTGCTGTCGGCATTACCCGTACCGTCCTTGAAACCAAATAAATTAATCGCCGTCTGCCCACGGTCAATATCACGGGCTGGTAGGAAGCCGTCAATCTTCCATACTGGTGACATATAGCGCTCGGTATGTCGCACGATATCGCGTAACGCATAAATCACACTCTCACGACTATTGGCACAAAACTGCAGTAGTAAATCACCGCCCACCCAGCTAGCCTCTAAACGATCATTAGGAAAGCGAGCCATCTCCATCAAATGCTTAGGCTTACGGTCCTTAAGACCAAAGCGATCGTCAAATAACGTGTGACCGACCGCCACGGTAACCGTTAACAAATCAGGCTCTAATTTACCGCCTAAGATCCCAGACTCTGCCGGTGGCAAGCGATCATCCTCATCCACCGGAATCTGTTGAGGTGCTGTTAAATAACTAATACGGCGTGAAAGCACCCTAAACAGCTCATCCAGCTCCTCGACTGTATCAATGGTTAGATTAAAAGTAATAACTATCGCTTCCTTGTGATCTGGTGTAATCACGCCCTGCTGATGCGGCCCATGCGCATCAATATAGCGAGCGTAATTTGGCATACAGCTCGTGTTATCGGCAGTTCGTGTTGCGTCCTTGGCAAAGGCGCTATGCGTTGCTGCCGCCCCCAAGGCACTCATCCCCACCCCCAACTGCCCAAATCGGCGTAATACATGACGACGTGAAGAGGAAAAATGACGGCGCTTGCGATGGGTTGACATAATCTACTCCGACTTATACTTAAAATACACTTCAATATCCAATAAAGCGCGTAGCTCAGCCAGCTGCTGAGCCTGCTCCGTAACGAGGGAATAGAGACGCGCCTTATCAGCTGCATTTAGCTGATTAAACTGTTTAAAGCCCTCGCCCTCACGATAGTTATCCATAATGTGTTGAATGCGCTCAAAAACAGCAGTGATATTAGCCATCACCGGCTCATCAATAAAGGGCGCTAATAAGCTCACCACCTGCCGCGAGCCATCAATATTAGCTTGTATATCCGCCAAATCGGAGCCCGCATATTGATTTTCGATGCCGAGCAACTTCTTTTCCAAAATCATTTCCATAAAATCGGCGGCCGATTGCACTAACTTAGCAATCTCCAGCGTTTCAATAGCAATGCGCTTATTTACATCCCGTAATTGATACAGCAAATCCTGCGTATCTCGGATCGTCTTTTCCTCATCAGCAAGCACGAAAATATCATATTCGACACGATGATAGCCTTTGAAATTTGGATTCGCCTCGCGATCCAGATAATAATCTGCCCGCGTATTGACCACATCATCAATAAAACCAAAAGACTGTAATGCCGGACGAATCCGCTCATAAGCTTGATGCGCCCTAATGTAATGTGGCTTCGCCTCAGCCAACGCAGCGCTCTCCGCCAACTCAACGATCATCGTTAATTCCGCAATCGACTCCTCAATCGCAGATGCCATATACTGCATATACGCCTCAATGGCTGGTATAAACTTCTGAGGGGTAGGAATATCACCTTTGGCCGCGGTAGCATCCCCCGTATTCAGCACTGGGGCGCGTATCGCGTGCGCTGGCATCACCTGCACCAGCAAAGCGGCGACTAACAATGTTAGACTCGCCGCTTTAGCTGGACGATTAAGCCACTTCAACTCGTTGTATCTCATGATGATTAGGCCGTTTAAAAATAAACACAACCAGCGCCCAAAACACCACAAAGACAATCACATTGAGTAAGGTCGGCTGGTCACGGTAAGCAAAAAAGGAACCCGCTAAATTACCCACAACACTTGAGGTACTTAATAGCGCAGAGCTATCCCATAACTCGCTATAAGTCCATGCTGGTAGCAATTCAATATAATCACTCTCCACCAGCAAATTAACAACATCCTCAACCGCGCGCATCAGCAGTGACAGACCTAAAAATAAGAGCAAAAAGCCGGTCACATTAAAGAACTTCTTCCATGACACCACGCGACTCGTCAAAATAAATAAGTAAAAAGTAGCTAATGATGCGAGTAAGCCAATCGCCACCTCGGTAATAAAAGCCAGACTATTTTGCGCATTAAGTGCCATGATCTGCGCCGATAAGAAAACCACAATCTCTGAACCCTCGCGTGCAATGGCCACTAAAATCACAAACAAGGCGCCCCACCAAGCATAGCTCTCGCGGCTTTTGACCATCTCACTCTCTATCGCCGATTTCATATGGCGAGCGTTTTTGTGCATCCAGTAAACCATTTGCACAATTAAAACGCATGCGATGATTTGCATAATGATCATAAAGATCGTTTGTGGCGCCCCTTCTAAGGCACTAAACACCCCATAAATCACCAATGCTAAAATCACTGCCACCAGTATGCCGAGCAGTACCCCGCCCCACAAGTAACGCATACAACTGCGATCCTCCTGCTTAGCCATCCATGCATAAATAATACCGATGACCAGCAAGGCCTCAAAACATTCTCGCCATACGACAAACGCAACTTGACCCATGGTGACACTCCCTTTAATAATTTACTTAACGATTAACTTGCCCTTAGGTTTATCTAGATGAAAGTCATCAAAAAAGTCATATTCACCAGGCTTTTTAGGAGCAATCACCACTACCGAGGTCACCCCCGGCGCCAAAACCTTTTCCTTGCGCAATTGCAGACTCTCAAACTCTGCTGGACCGGTACCAATATTTGTCACCTCAATACGGATAATGGTATTGGCTGGCGCCTCTAACACCATCGGAATCAAATCACCGTCCTTCATTTGCAACTGCACCGTGTGCTTTTCTTTACCCTTAGCCATGACGGGCGAAGCGCTTAAGAAAAAGGACGTGATTAATGCCATTAAAAGAAATACTATTTTTCTCATTGGACTACCTATTCAAAAAAAGAAAAAGCTCACAGACCGACCGCTAGCGGCTTCCTGTGAGCTTAAACACTGAGACTACGCCCTCCGGGCGCAGTGCTTAGTAACTACCCTTACGTCCGGTACCGCTGTAATCAAACTCCCAAGACACATCAAAAGGCCGGAACCACGGACCAACACCGGTCTCCTTATCAATGTGGCGACCCATTTGATTTGGGTTAGGAGGAGAAATATTAAACGTCACTTTGTACTTGCCGTGACCGTCTAATTTGACGTTATCCCCATAGTGTGGACCATCACTTGCGACCATCATCATAAAATGACCGTCATGATTGAAGTTACTGCCACCATCAACCTTTTTGATGTTATAAGTGATGTTCAGATTAGGAATCCAATCACCTTCAGCAAAGCCGTTAGGGTTACCATCCAGCGCATGAATATCAGCCTCTAAGTGAATATCGGAGTCCTTAGCAGGACGATGCTGGTGCTCCGGCTCTACGCCCTCATTATCCATCGTGATGGGCTGTAAATAAACACCCACGATTTCCATACCATCTTTTAGCACAGGCTCACCGACTGGATACTCTTGTGCATTTGCCGCTGAAGCAAATAATAAGGCGGTCGCACTAGCTAGTAACGCATTGCCAATTAACTTCATATCTAACTCCTCTTTGTTAATATTAAGAATGATTCTCATTATTAATATACTCTCCTTCACTTGCCCTTTCAATAGGTAATTTGTAAAAAAATCAGTGAGTTATTAGCGCTAACATAAAAAACCGAGGGCTGTATACACGCCCTCAGCCCCCACACGTTAGCAAGCATATTTATATAAGTTTTAAATGATTAAATAACTTGACACTCACCTCAATCTAAATGATAATTATTATCGATTATTACTTTGGGTAATAATTATATTCTTTTTGTCTATAAGTGTTTTTACTAAATTAATTCCATGTCAACAAAACCTTCTTTATTATCGCTATGCTTAATGGGCGGCCTAGGGAGTATTAGTGCCTTTGCTCAGGCCCAAACTAATACCGCTGAGTCTGCCGAAGTATTCCAGCTTCCTAATGTTGTTGTGACCACTACGGAACCTGCCACACAAAAAACGATTAGTCGTGATGATATACAGCTAAAACAAGCAAACAGTATTGCTGACGTCTTATCTAATGAACCCTCCATTAGTGTGGGCGGTGGCGCCCGAAACGCACAACGCTTCTACTTAAGAGGTATTGATTCAGGCAACTTAAATGTCACTATTGATGGTGCTACACAAGGTCGAAGCTTACATCAACACCGAGGTAATATTGGTAGCATCGATCCTCAATTATTAAAACGAGTCACCATTCAACCAGGCCCTAGAGCTGATGCGGGACCGGGTGCCTTAGGTGGTAGTGTGCGCTTTGAAACAGTGGATGCTCAAGACTTATTAAAAGGCGATCGCAAAGCCGGTTTTATCGCAAAAACGGGCTACGCCACCGCTGATAAAGCCAAGCAAGGTGGGCTTACTTTGTACGGCTTAGTGGCTGATCGTATTGGTCTATTAGCCCATATTGGCGCTGTTAATCGTGAAGACTACCGCGAAGGGGGTGGTCAACGAACCCCTAACTCAGCAGGTCAAGATAGAGACTATATGCTTAAACTCAGTCTTATTGAGCAATACGGTCATAGCTTAAGAATCGGTGCCTCACGCAGCCAAAATACAGGGCTTTATCTATTTGGATCGATAGGTAGCGATATGGGCTAACCGCCCGAAAATTCAATTCCTTCACGTCAACGGATACAACGCAACACCTATACGCTTGAACACCGTTTTAACCGTGATGACATTGCCTGGTTGGACTGGAAACTCAATCTCTATGCTAATCGCAATAAACTCACCGATTATCAAGCTAACCGCTCAGCTAAGACCAATGCCTATGGCGGTAGCGCAAAAAACACCTTCAAAGCAGAATATGGTGATCTTTATAATCAACTCACCGTTGGCGCAGACTATCATTATGAAGAAGGAGAAACCAATGGTCTAATGGGACCACGCTTTCTTGGAACCAAAAAGAAAACAACCGATAGTAAAAACCTCGGTCTCTTTATTCAAAATGAATTACAGTTCAAACGACTTCGTGTAGGCGCTGGCCTTCGCTTTGACCGTTATAGCACTGACTACGGTCCCTACCATATGAGCGATAGTCACTTCTCACCTAATATCAGTGCTGAACTTGAATTAGCTTATGGCTTTAGTGTTGACGCTAGCCATGCTCGCGCCGTCCGTGGGAGTGGCAGCATACCCATGGGCTTTTTAACGCGGGTCGATGATAAGACGAACTTCAATAATGGCCAGCCCTTAAAAGCAGAAAAGTCCAAATCAACCGAGTTTGGTTTAAGCTTCAAAAAATCTGGCGTATTTACTCAATATGATGCACTTAGTGCGAGAGCAAGTTATTTTAATACCCATATCGATAATATGAGACTTTTGCATAAAAGCAGTTAAATACCGGA
>NZ_KV792862.1:0-35496 GCF_001808335.1 Oligella sp. HMSC05A10
GGAAGTTTGAGGGGTTATTGCAAAGGTCTCAACCTGACTTGTTTTTCTTCTCACGAATAAACATGTTAAACCTCGCGGGTCACCCAAAAACACCACGATTTTAACCTAAGTCATTGATTTATATAAGAACTGTTGGGTGACCCAAGAAAAAGCGCTGAAGACAGGAGAACTAAAAACAAAACCTAGGGCTCTGTGCGTGATGACGGCAGAGCTTTTTTTGTGAGCGAAGGTTAGTCTGGTATGGAAATTTGGACACTTCTTCAGTTTATCAGCGTTGATAAGAAAATAGATCTCTCGGAAAACGAACATAACGAGAAAGTTTTTTAATTATCAAATATTGATTTTTTAATTTCTTCGCCAGGACGTTGATGATAGGTGTCGTCATGGATAGTCCTGAAAACAAAGGTGCCATCATGTGTTGTGGAGATCCGCATGATTAGGTAATCAAAATCCAGGCAGTTCTCTTTGCTCGTAATGGCTTTGAAGCAGGATAGGTTGGCGGTACTGAAGAAATCATGTTCATCCGTTTCTCTAAATCCCTTCGTGGCATCCCAGATAAAAATTTGCATTCGCTCATTTTTGGGGATACCGTAGGAATCCGCTAGTAGTTGGCGATGTTCAATCCACCAACCAATGAGACCTTGGCTCGTTTTAGGTGGGTTTGTTAAGAAGATGTAGTCCGCTCCTGAGGCCTTTGAAACAAGGCGAGTTGCGTCCGCTAGGATGTTGGTTTGGCGTTCATTGAAGAAGGTTTTATTGAGGTAGCTATAACTAAACGAGACAACGGCCAGTAGCAATAGAAAGATAAACACACGAAAACCTATTGTTTTGGTGATTGATGTAGGTTGGTGTTTGGGCGTTGTCACTGTTGTTCTCCTTGTGGTTTTTCGTAATAATCAGTGCAGTTGTTTCATTGGTATAGTAAAAGGGGAGTGGCTAATCGTCTTAGTTGCGTTGTCCCTCAATTCTTATCTTTGCTTTCATGTTAGTAAAGAAAGGTTTAAAGCAAAATGGTTTAAATTTGTCGTAACGCTGCAGTACAAACCAGATGGGGAATATTCGTAAACGTTTAAAACGAGGGTTTAAAATATCCTCTTGATCTAGGCCAAAATGATCTTGTCCTTGATAATACACATCGACACCGAAACGATTGCCTTGAACTTTAAACGAGGCGGGATTGATTCGAATACTAATGGCATATACATCATGCACTGAGATTCGCATGCCGTTGAAATTGTCTGTGGTTCGATTGAATTTTGGGAGTATAGATTCAGCTATTGAGTTTAAAAAAGCTGAGTTTGGTTTTATTATTTCATTGAGTAGTAGCTGTTTTTTATTCCAATCAACAAATTCTGAGAGAGAGTTCGCTAACATTCTTTTTGAGGCATTAATTTTAGAGTCATTATTGATTTGCCTTTCGAATGCGAGATCCAACATTGGATCAAAATAGGGCGTCCCCTGACCATATTGCATATGTCGGACTAATCGCTCGATGAGAGGTGCGTAGGTGCCTGAACCAATCCCATTAAAAGCCCGAGTTAGTGTTATAAACTCATTAAACATGAGCTTAGCACATTCTTTATAAGTGATATCGGTGGAGTATTGTCCTATTTTTTCTAAGAGATGTAGGCTGGGGGTGGTGATAATACCTGTAGGTTTCTTCTTTACTAGTTTATAGGGATCAACATAATTTGATACGTTGCGCAGACCGAATTTTTTTTGTAGCAAATCAGCTGATATATCGCCAAATTGCATATCGTCATGAGCAAAGTCGTTAAATGGTCTTTGAGTTTTAAAGATTAGCGGATAGCTAGAAAAACTGTTCATATGAGCCGTTGATTGATGGAGTCGTTATTTTAATTAGTAAAGGTCACCATAATGTAACTGGATAATATGACGACGTTATTAAACGACCTATCGTTGGCCATTGACTTGGATTGAACGGCTTATTGTCTGGGAGAAGGGAGCCGGATGAGTTTCTCTAAGCTGAGTGCCAGAGTTTTTAAATAGTGTTATGAGCTAAGACTGTGGTTATCAGCTTAAACTTCCCCACGAGAATCTTGGCTCTTGTGGGGAAGGAGGTCAAATCAATGTTAAAGCTATTAGCTTAATTTTTGCTTCAGAATCTCATTAACTTGTGCCGGATTGGCCTTACCCTTAGCTTCGCGCATGACGCGACCGACTAGTGAGTTGAAGGCTTTGTCTTTGCCTGAGCGGTATTCTTCAACAATATCGGCATTAGCGGCTAGGACGGTATCAACTAAGGCTTCAATGGCACCACTGTCGCTAATTTGCTTAAGCCCTTTGGCTTCAATGATTTTATCAACATCAGCCTCATGCTCACCTGCCCATAGCGCTTGAAATACATCGCGTGCGGCTTTATGAGAAATCGTGCCGTCACTGATGCGAGTAACGAGCTTGGCAAGCGCAGTTGGGGTCACTGGAATCTCAGCCATTTCCAAGCCGGAGCTATTGAGCGTGGCGTTAACATCACCCATAATCCAGTTAGCGATGGTTTTAGCTTGTTTTTGACCAGCTTCAGCTAAGACTGCTTCAAAATAATCAGCGGTCTCACGATTGACCGTCATTTGCGCCGCATCATAGGCTGATAGCCCTAATTCGGATTCATAGCGCTGGCGACAAGCTGCCGGTAATTCAGGCAAAGCCGCACGAACTTCTTCAATCCACTCCTTACTCACAATGAGAGGGGGTAAATCGGGGCAAGGGAAGTAGCGGTAGTCTTGCGCATCTTCTTTGCTACGCATACTGCGCGTTTCGTCATTGACATCGTCGTAGAGACGGGTTTCCTGAACGATTTTGCCGCCGTCTTCGAGCACCTCGATTTGGCGCTGCGCCTCATAGGCAATGGCGCGCTCTAAAAAGCGGAAGGAGTTGACGTTTTTGATTTCGGTACGTGTACCGAGCTCCTTTTGTCCCATGGGGCGTACGGAAACGTTGGCATCGCAGCGGAAATTACCCTCTTGCAGATTACCGTCACACACGCCAAGCCACACCACTAAACTATGTAAAGCACGTGCATAGGCGACAGCTTCAGCAGCTGAGCGTAAATCAGGCTCGGTAACAATCTCTAATAGCGGTGTGCCAGTACGGTTTAAGTCAATCCCCGTGGCCGGACGACCGTCCTCAAAGTGGTAGTTTTCGTGTAATGATTTGCCCGCATCTTCCTCTAGGTGAGCACGCGTTAAATTTAATGTTTTTAATTCATCGCCCACCATAAAGCTGATTTGACCACCACTGACAATTGGGTGTGCCAGTTGTGAGGTCTGATAGTTTTTAGGTAGATCAGGGTAGAAATAATGCTTGCGCTCAAATTGCGAAAATTCGGCCACCTTGGCATTAATCGCTAAGCCGAATTGAATGGCTTTATGGACGGCAGCACGGTTCATCACTGGTAGCGTGCCCGGGAGCGCTAAGTCATTGGCGCAGGTTAGCGTATTAGGTGCGGCACCAACAGCGGTACTGCTGCCGGAAAAGATTTTAGAAGCGGTCGAGAGCTGTACATGCGTCTCCAGACCGATAACAATTTCCCATTTCATTTTTTAAACTTCCGTCGGTTTACGTGTATGCCAGTCTGTGCTTTGTTGATAACGGTCAGCGATGGCCAACAATTGCCCCTCTTTAAAATAATTGCCAATCAGTTGTAAACCGATGGGCAAAGGCTTGGCATCGCTACTAAAACCGCATGGTAAAGACATGGCAGGCAGGCCTGCAAGATTGACGCTGAGGGTGAAAATATCACCTAGCCACTCTGCTTTGAGATCCTTATTGTCACCGATATTACGCGCTACATTAGGACTTACAGGGCCTACGATCACATCACATTGCTCGGCAAAGGCGCGTTTAAAGTCGTCAGCAATTAAGCGGCGTACACGTTGTGCTTTGACATAGAGCGCATCATAATAGCCCTCGGACAAGGCGTAGGTGCCCAGTAAAACTCGGCGACGTACTTCATGACCAAAGCCTTCGGCACGGGAGCGGGCAATCAATTGCTCAATATTGTCAGCTTCGGTGCTGCGATGCCCGAAACGAATGCCGTCAAAGCGGCTGAGATTAGAAGAAGCCTCTGCAGGCGATAAAATATAGTACGCTGGAATACATTCAGGTGTATGCGGTAGACTGATTTCCACAATCTCTGCGCCCAGATCCGCTAGTTGCTGAATGGCCGCCTTAACTGCTGTTGCAACCTCTGCATTTAGCTCATCACCTTGGTACTCGAGTGGTACGCCGACGCGTAAACCGCTGAGTGGCTTATCACCGGCGCTATCAAATTGACGGCGCTGATTATCGTATTGAGCCTGTACACGGCCAATCTCATTCTTATCCGCAAGGCAATAATTAACACTGTTAGAGTCGCGCGCATCATAGTGACAAATACGATCCAAGGCTGGTACGATGTCCTCAGCGCTACGAGCGATAATACCTGCTTGGTCCATGCTGGAGGCATAAGCGATAATACCCCAGCGCGAGATGGCGCCGTAGGTGGCTTTAAGACCGGTTACTCCGCAAAGCGCTGCCGGTTGGCGAATAGAACCACCGGTGTCGCTTGCCGTAGCGAAAGGAATAATGCCAGCAGCAACGGCAGCGGCCGAACCGCCCGATGAGCCGCCGGGAATTTTACTGTGGTCCCAAGGGTTTAAGCAGGCTCCGAAGTAGGAGGTCTCGTTGCTTGAGCCCATCGCAAACTCGTCAAGATTTAGCTTACCAATGTTGACTGTGCCGGCTTTGCGTAAATCCTCTACCACCGTCGCCTCAAAAGGGCTCAGATAGTTGGCGAGCATTTTACTGGCGGCTGTCGTTTTCCAGCCTTCGGTGACGAAATTATCCTTGTGAGCCATGGGGATACCGGTGAGGTAGTCACCTTGTCCCTGGGCTAATAAATCATCGGCAGCGGCCGCTTGGGCCAAACTTAATTCCTCATTTATCTCAATAAACGCATTTAATTGCTTTAAGCTCGAGGCCTTGTTAAGTGCCTCCTGAGCTAATTCCACCGCACTTACTTGCTTCTTGCTAAGTGCTTTATTTAAATCGGCAATGGTAGGAAATGACATAGCTAACTCAATTAATTATTCAATAACCTTGGGCACCAAAAAGACCCCGTCAGTTTGGGCCGGTGCATTACTCATCAGGGCGCTGCGATGGGCTACCGTATCAGCTTCGGTGACAATATCATCACGCAAAGGCAACTGCACCTCTGCCAACATGGCCAAAGGGTGAGTTAGGGGTGAAACACCCTCGGTGTCAATGCTTTTTAAGCTACTAAATAGCGTCAGTAGGGAGTTAAGGTCGCCTTCGTACTGCTGTAACTCCTCAGCTGAAAGCTCAATTGCCGCCAGTTGGGCAATGTGTTTAACATCTTGATTAGATAAGGACATGATTGTTTATCGATAGTGTTTTTGAGGGCTCGTCAGGAGGTATCCTGGGCCCCGGGATTATAGTGTTAAGGGTATTATTATAAGTTATCTAGGGCCTTGATGTGTTGAGAAGCTAGCTGATTGCGGCATTGCTTCTTGGTGCTTTGCGAGGATACGCCTAGCTTAAGCCATGAGCGTGATTTTCGTGTAGATAGCATCAATGATAGACGGCAGATTAAGCGGCTCATGCATCTGGAAATCATCGCTGAGATTAGCTGAGTAGGCTAGGCGCTCAGTCTAATGTTACATCTTCAGAATTGAGGCGTAATCCTATCGATTCGCTCTCATAATACGTTATCATATGTTAACTCTCAGATTAGTATGGGCAAATGGCTCGTATTGATGGGCAGGTTTTGACTTTAAGTCGTGCCTTTTATTCTGCTATTGCTACCTATAAAGGCATTTCTCGACGCACTAAACGCCTCTGTTTCACACCGTAGGCATGTTATTGTTTGTAATCGCAAAGACTCTTAATCATGTTTGGATTTCTCAGAAGTTATTTTTCAACGGATATGGCGATCGACCTCGGAACCGCCAATACTTTAATTTATGTACGGGGTAAGGGCATTGTCTTAGATGAGCCTTCGGTGGTGGCGATTCGTCACGAGGGTGGTCCCCACGGTCGTAAGATTATCCAGGCCGTCGGTCAGGCAGCTAAGCAGATGCTAGGCCGTGTTCCTGGCAATATTGAAGCCATTCGTCCGATGAAGGACGGTGTGATCGCCGATTTTACGGTGACTGAGCAGATGATTAAGCAGTTTATCCGTATGGTCAATCCGCGTAGCTTGATCTCTCCAAGCCCGCGCATTATTGTGTGCGTGCCTTGTGGTTCAACTCAAGTCGAACGTCGTGCTATCCGCGAGGCGGCCTTGGGTGCTGGTGCTAGTCAGGTGTATTTGATTGAAGAGCCCATGGCGGCAGCAATTGGTGCTGGGCTTAATGTCTCCGACGCCAGCGGTTCAATGGTAGTTGATATCGGGGGCGGCACCACTGAGGTTGCCGTGATTTCGCTAGGTGGTATGGTGTATAAGGGCTCCGTACGTGTCGGCGGTGATAAGTTTGACGAATCGATCATCAACTATATTCGTCGCAATAAAGGCATGCTGATTGGTGACCCGACAGCAGAACTGATTAAAAAAGAGATTGGTTCAGCTTTCCCCTCCACCGAAAATAAGGAGATTGAGGTCAAGGGTCGTAATATGACCGAGGGTGTTCCGCGCAGCTTTACCATCAGTTCCAAAGAGATTTTAGAGTCTTTAAGTGATCCTTTAAATCAGATTGTGTCAGCGGTCAAAATTGGTTTAGAGCAGACACCACCTGAGTTAGGTGCAGATATTACGGAAAAAGGCATTGCCTTAACCGGTGGGGGTGCCTTATTGCGCGACCTCGATCGTTTACTGCAAGAAGAGACAGGTATTCCAGTAGTGGTGGCCGAGGATCCACTGGCTTGTGTGGTTAATGGTTGCGGTGAGGCCTTAGAGCATTTAGAGCGTTTAGGCACTGTTTTTGTTAATGAGTAAGTGTTAGCCATCGCTCTTTTTTTCCGCTTTTACAATGTCGACTAAAAAGTCACCACATCTTTTTAGGCAGGGAATAGCTAGTGAGGTGAAGCTATTCTTTCTAGCCTTGCTATGTGTTGCTCTCATGATTGTTGATGCGAATTGGTCTGTTTTAGAACCCGTTCGACGCCTTTCTGCGACCTTAATTTATCCTTTTCAACGGGTGGCGATTTGGCCCAAGGATTTGGTTAGCAGCGTCTATGATTGGTCACGCTTTGTGACCCAGACCGAGGCGCAAATTCGCACAAGCGAAAGCGCTCGCATCGAAAATGCCCGCTTAAGTATGCGGGCGATGCAAATGGAGGCGGAAAATGTGCAGCTGCGCCGTCTTTTGGGGGTTAAGGCCTCAGTTGAAGTGCCTTCGGTGGCGGTGGAGGTATTGTATACACCAGCGCACCCCTTTAAGGAAACCATTATCTTAAATAAAGGCAGTCATGACGGGATTCAACCGGGTATGCCGGTGATTGCCGAGGGCGGTATTGTTGGTCAAATTCGTCGCGTCACTGCACAGACCTCGGAAGCGGCCTTGGTTACCGATGATAAGACCTCAGTACCGGCACTATTACAGAGAAATGGCATCCGAGTATTGGTGTTTGGAAGCGGTAGACCGGGACAGATTGAAGTGCGTTATTTATCGCTCGATGTTGATATCAAGGTGGGCGATGAGTTGGTCAGTAGCGGGATTGGTGGTTATTATCCCGCCGGGCTGATGATAGGACGTATTACCTCCATCGAAACGAATAGTGCCCAAGGTTTTGTGCGGGCCATTGCTGAGCCTAGTGCTCACCCAGACCGTCATCGTCATTTTTTGGTGTTATTACATACACCCCCTGATGAGGTGGATGAAGAAGCACTGTTCAAGGAGCAATAGCGATGGTACGTAGAGAAAATGAGCGCGAGCAGGGTCGTCGTAATTTAGAGAGTCTACGTCCTTTACGCGCCGTGCAGTATACCTTTTACGCTAATCCTTATTATGTGTGGATCAGTATTTTCTTTGCTGCAATGGCCTCGCTTCTGCCTTGGAGAAATTGGGAGGGCTCACCCGATTTACTGCTCGTGGTGTTAGCCTTTTGGGGGGCGCATAGTGCAGCTGGCGTAGGTTTGGTAGCGGCTTTTATCTTTGGTTATTTGCTGGACGTGCATGATACGACCATCTTAGGCAGTAGTGCATTGACCTATGTGTTTACCATGTATTGCGTGGTTAAAATCCGCAAAGTGATGATGAATTTTGACGTCATCGGTCAAATGGTTTATATGCTACCGGTTTTTTTATTGGTGCCGATGCCGCAGCATATGATTCATGCCTGGGCCGCTGGTACCTGGAGCGGTTGGGGCTGGATGTTGGGGGGCTTTCTTAATGTATTTTTGTGGCTCTGTGTACATCTGGTATTGAAGCTACCTTGGCAGCTAGCAAATGATGAAGATGCGGTAGTGTAGTGGGCTGAACGATGTTTGAACAAAGACGACGGATCAAAATCGAGCGTAGCAGAAATCGCTTGCGTATTGCGGTGGCGGCGGTTTTTGTGTTGGCTTGCTTTACGATTTTGATTTACCGTCTTTGGGTGTTGCAGGTAGAACGTTATCAGGGCTTTTCTGAACGGGCCGATAATAACCGTATCTCCTTGGTACCGATCACGCCCAAACGGGGTAATATCTATGATCGCAATGGCGAAATTCTGGCGCATAGCTATAGAGATTACACCCTTGAGGTGGTGCCCGGACAGGTGAAAAATATTGATGCGCTGATCGAGGAAGTGTCGAACATCATTCCCATCTCGGCCTTGGATATACGTCGCTTTAAGCAGCGGATGGAGGCCAATACCCGCTATACCTCAATTATTCTGCGCAGTAATTTGACGGATGAAGAGGCAGCCACCTTTGCAGTGCGCGCTTTTAAGTATCCGGGTGTTAGCATTCGCGCGCGTTGGGTGCGAGAGTATCCGCAGGGTGAGTCGGCTGCACATTTAATTGGCTATATTGGTCGTATTTCTGAAAAAGACCGTGAGCGCATTGAGGAGGCAGGCTTAATTGGTGATTATCGGGGCACCGATGTAATTGGTAAAAAAGGGCTTGAGCTCAGCTATGAAAAGCAGTTGCACGGTAAGCCCGGTTGGGAGCAAGTTGAAATTGCCGCCTCTGGCCGCCCGGTACGGGTGTTAGAGCGTAGTGATCCCATTCCCGGCGATAACCTCAGACTTTCCATTGATATGGGACTACAGCGCATGATTGAGGGGGTATTTAATGATGAAAAAAATCCTCAACGTGGTGCGGTGGTTGCGATTGATCCGAGAAATGGTCAGGTTTTAGCTTATGTATCGGCACCATCCTTTGATCCCAATTTATTTGTTGATGGGATTGATGTAGAGAATTGGCGTCGTTTATCGGATTCACCCGATCATCCTTTGATCGATCGACCGATTTACGGTACCTTTCCCATTGGTTCTACCTATAAGCCTTTTATTGCCTTGGCTGCTTTAACCCTCAATGCGCGCGATGCTAAAACCCGTATTCATGACCCCGGTTATTTTGAATTTGGCGGACAGCGTTTTAGAAACGCAGGTAGTGCGGTGTATGGTTCGTTGGATATGCACCGGGCCTTAGTGGTGTCCTCAGATACCTATTTCTTTGGCTTAGGGCCGATTTTGGGGGTCGATGCTATCCATGATTTTGCTATTCAGTTCGGCTTTGGTAAGCAAACCGGCATTGATTTGCCACATGAGAAAAAAGGTATTTTACCGTCACGCGCATGGAAGCAAAGTGCCTTTAAAAATCCGAAGCAACAAAGCTGGTTCCCGGGTGAGACGATTTCAGTGGCGGTAGGGCAGGGTTATAACTCCTTTACCATTATGCAATTAGCCCAAGCCACGGCGACCTTGGCTGCCAACGGTGTTTATACACGTCCGCATATTGTTAATTGGTTGGAAAATCCGAGTCAACGACGAGCTGAGCAGGTGGTGCGAGCGCCTGAATATAAAATCGATCTAAGGCAGGCAGATATTGATGTGATTAAAAGGGCTTTGGCGGAGGTGCCAACCCATGGTACGGCGCGCCGCGTGTTTCAACGCACAAATTATAAGTCGGCCGGTAAAACGGGTACTGCTCAGGTCTTCAGCTTACGTGGCTCCACTTATAACGCCCGTAATCTTAATAAGCGTTTACATGACCATGCGTTGTATATGGGCTACGCACCGGTTGAAAATCCCACCATTGCGGTGGCAGTGATCGTTGAAAATGGCGGCTGGGGCTCTACGGTCGCCGCGCCGATTGCCAGAAAGGTCTTTGATTATTGGTTAGCCGATGATGTACAGCATCGCAATCAACAAAGCTATGTGCCGAATTTCTTGGAGGAGGGCGATCTCTCCGAAAGTGTGTCACCCGATATCGAAATTCCTGCGGCACCGACGAATCTTGAAGAAGAGGATGAACAGCAGTCATTACCGGAGATTGTCGGTAATCCCACTACGAATCAGCAAACGCGTCGCCGTGCTTTGACGCCGGCTGAGGGAGGCGTTGGCGGATGATGACTAAGCTGATGAATCTAATACTGCGTTCTTTACGCAGTTTTGACTGGCCGCTACTGCTTATTTTATTGGCCTTTTTCGGTCTAAGTATGTTGGTGATGCATTCAGCAGTCGGTAGTACCGACTATCGTTTTGCGGGCCAGCTCAGAAACTTTGCCGTGGCCTTTTTTGCGATGTGGTTTATGGCCATGGTTAAGCCGCCTTTATTGATGCGTTTGGCCGTGCCAGTCTATGGCTTGGGGCTGTTGTTGCTGCTTGCGGTATTATTGTTTGGTACCACTCAAAAGGGGGCGACGCGTTGGCTGGATTTAGGGGTGCTTAGCTTACAACCCTCAGAGATAATGAAGCTTGCAATGCCGTTGATGTTGGCCTGGTATTTTGACCGTTATCGCAACAGTTTATCCTTAATGGATTTTATGGTGGCGACGCTGCTTTTATTAGTGCCATTTGCTTTGATTATTAAGCAGCCAGATTTAGGTACGGCCTTATTGGTCTTTGCTAGCGGTTTTTTTGTGATTTATTTTGCCGGTCTTTCATTTAAATTGATTTTGCCGGTGTTTGTGATTGGCGTGACCGCTTTGACCCTGATTATCACATTTCAAGAAACACTTTGTCAGCCGGAGTTTGACTGGGTGGTTTTACGTGAGTATCAAAAGCATCGCGTCTGCACCTTGATGGATCCAGCTAAAGACCCCTTGGGCAAGGGCTTCCACACGATTCAAGCGATGATCGCGATTGGCTCCGGTGGGGTTTATGGTAAAGGCTATATGCAAGGTACGCAAACCCATTTGGATTTTATTCCTGAGCGTACCACGGACTTTATTTTTGCGGTCTATGCTGAGGAATTTGGTTTATATGGCTGTATTTTATTATTGGCGCTATATACCATCTTGCTGTTGCGCGGCTTTATCATTGCCTTAAAGGCCAAAACCCAGTTTGGACGTTTGTTGGCCGGTGCCATTACCATGACATTTTTTGTCTATATTTTTGTCAATATGGGCATGGTCATGGGGATTTTGCCGGTGGTGGGCGTGCCCTTACCTTTTATGAGCTATGGTGGTACCGCTTTGGTGACCTTGGGGCTGGCTTGCGGTATGTTAATGAGTATTGCGAATTATGTACCGAGTAGCGAGGATAAACGCGAATATCTAGAGCGCTAGCTTGCGCTGTCACTCAGCTCACTTAGGGTGTCTAATAAGCTGCTCACCGGCTTGGGTAAAGGCAGTGTTTGCCATTGATTGAGAGGGTAAAATTGGCGCTCAGCTTCAAAGCTTTGTCGTTGATTGACTTCCTTAATCCTAACTAAATACGCTTGAATATGCAGCTTAAAATGACTAAAAATATGCTCAAAAGCAGCTAGTTTAATTAGCTCTTTTTTGCTTGTTGGGGCTAAACCGCGATGTTGTAAATAATGCAGCAGTGTTTCTTCGTCAGCAAACTCGGGTAATGATAACAGCCCACCCCAAATGCCTGCTTGCGGTCGTTGCTCTAATAGTATCTGCCCCTCATGCACTAACATTAACATGACCGTATGGCGTGTGGGCGTAGACTTCTTAGCCTTGGGTGTCGGTAGTTGCTGTTGCATATGATGCATTTTGGCATAGCAGTCTGCAGCCAGTGGGCAACGCTCACACTGAGGCTTTGAGCGAGTGCAGATCAAGGATCCAAAGTCCATCAGGGCTTGCGTGTAGCAAGCCATATCAAGCGTGTGCTGGTTTTGCTTAAGCGCCGTTTGTAGTGTTGCTTCTGCTTGAGCCCATAACTGCTTTTCCACGGCAGCGCTAGTGGTGGGACCGATGATGCCAAAGTAGCGGGTAAATAGCCGTTTAACATTGCCATCCATAATGGGCGTAGGGGCGTTATAGCAAAAGGCCATGATGGCATGGGCGGTGGAGCGACCGATGCCCGGTAGCGCCATGATTTGTTCCGGTGTCTGTGGAAATACGCCCTGATACTCCGCCACCACGATCTGGGCGCAACGATATAGATTACGTGCTCGTGCATAGTAACCCAGTCCAGCCCAATAGCTTAAGACCTCGCTTTGTTCGGCAGCGGCAAGACTAAAAATATCAGGAAAGCGCTCTAGAAAGCGTTGATAGTAATCAATCACTGTCGTGACCTGCGTTTGCTGCAGCATAATTTCAGAAAGCCAGACTTTGTAGGGGTCCTGGCTTTGCCACGGTAAATTATGACGACCATGTGCTTGTTGCCAAGCACATAGCGTATGCACAAAACTAGTCATTAATAATTAAAACTTGCTGTGGCGAGTGACTGACCAACGCGCCGCAACCGCAGCGACGATCATGGCTAACACAATGCTAAAAATCAGCCAAAAAGTCTCTGGGAGTTGAACCATAAAGGGCTGATCATAGGTCTGACTAATTACTTCTTGAATCGAGTTATTGAGCAGCATCAGCGCAAAACTGCTTAATAAAATAGCCACGATCCCAGCCACAAAGCCGACCACCGCCCCAAAGTATAAAAAAGGACGACGGACAAAGCTCTCGGTAGCGCCAACAAGACGGGCAACGGAGATCTCATCCCGTTGAACCAAGGCCTGCATCCGTACCGTATTAAAGACGGTAGCAATAACGACCACGGAGACCCCGATAGCCAATAATACTAAGACGACCTTAATAAAGGTCATGATGGCCTGTAATTTTTGTACCCATTCGCTATCGAATTGCACAAGATCAACCTCATCGTATCCTGCAAACTCATCGGCTAATGCCAATACCCGTTCGGAATTCACAAAGTCCTGACCGGAATTGCTGAGGGTCACGATAATGGCGTGGGGTAGGGGGTTTTTAGGGAGCACACTGAGTGACTCGGACCAAGCCGGAGTGTTTTTTAAATCCTCTAAGGCCTTATTCTTATCAACCACCTCAATCATTTGGATCAGATCTGAACTATCTGCACGGATGCGTTGAGATAGCTCATTCGTCTCGTCTAGACTGAGCGTGTCCTTCATAAAGAGCGTGATGGCTGGATTAACCGACACCGTGCGCGTGACCGGTTCCAGAGAGACCAGCAAGGAGGCGGCAATCAAGGGTAGGGATAGCACAAAGGCAATCACTAAGATATTGGCCAAGGAAGAAAAAGGCGTTTGGATAATACGACGTAGCGCCACCTTAAGGGCATAGCCGTGTTGTCTAAGCCAACTACGCATAATGTACCCCCAAATCAACAAAGCGACCCGGTTCAACTAACAGTGTGCGGTTAGCGTGTTGCTGTAATAAAGGCTTATCGTGGGAGGCAATGAGGGTAGTCACACCGACTTGATTAAAGTCCTTAAACACATCCAGAATTAAGCGTGCGTTTTCTTGATCTAAGTTAGCCGTAGGCTCATCAGCAATCAAAATGGCCGGACGATTAACAATGGCACGGGCAATGGCTAAGCGTTGCTGCTCACCGCCTGATAGCTCAATTGGATTCATACGCTCCTTGCCACCTAAACCGACCTTGTAAATGGCAGCACGTGCTCGGGCCTCGGCGCTTTGCGTGCTGTGTCCCATCACCGCCATCGGCAGCATCACATTTGCCAAGGCACTACGATCGTAGAGTAGGTGAGTATCTTGCAAAATAATCCCGACTCGACGACGTAAAAAGGGTCGTTCACGGGACTGCATCTTGTCAAGGCGCTGACCCTTGATAGAGATCATGCCGCGGCTAGGCTTCTCTAAGCCGCCGATAAGCTTCAATAGCGTGGACTTACCTGCACCTGAAGGTCCGGAGACAAAAATAAACTCACCGGCATTAATTTTAAAATTAAGATCGGCGAGGATATTCGGTCCCTGTCCATAGGATTTGAAAACATGTTGGAATTCAATCATTGCTGCCTGAGAAAAAGCTGTATAAAACTATTGATAGCATGATTTTAACAGTAAAGAGGGTTTTTTAGCGTAGCCCATGCCTTGCTTTCTGCTAAACTCTAAAATTACTTATGGTTATTTATAAAAGGAAATATGATGGGTAGTTATGTTTCTGATGTGACTCAGTTTATCAAGCAATACAAAAAGGATCACCCTGAGACCGAACAAAAGCAGCGTGAGGGTCGTCTACGCCTGTGGGATAAGGCCATCGATTTAGAACTACAGGAGCAGTATAAATCTGCTCGTGTCCCTCAAAAACCCTATGTCTACTACAATAAATAAGTCCTGTCGTTAGCGCATTAAGCTCATGCCTGTTGATGAGTCTCAACTAGCGCAGCTACATCTTCCTCAGCATGATAGTACACCGGATACGGTTGATCATGTGGCGCTTGCTCGTCTTTATGGTGAGCCTTTATTCAATGTGCCGCAGGATTTATATATCCCGCCTGATGCGCTACAGATCTTTTTAGAGGCCTTTGAGGGGCCGCTGGATCTTTTGCTTTATTTGATTCGTAAGCAAAATTTTAACGTACTCGATATTCCAATGGCTGAGCTCACGCGACAGTATCTAGGCTATGTACAGCAGATTCGTGAGCATAATCTGGAGCTGGCGGCAGAGTATTTGTTGATGGCAGCAATGCTGATTGAGATTAAGTCGCGCATGCTGTTGCCGGTTAAAAAGGCGGATTCAGATGAGGAAGTGGAGGATCCGCGCGCCGAGCTGGTACGACGCTTATTAGAGTACGAGAAGATGAAGTTGGCAGCACGTCATTTGGATGAGTTGCCCCAAATTGGTCGGGATTTTCAGCGAGCCAAAGTGCATAAGGACGTGGTTGTGGCACAGCTTTTACCCGAGGTTAGCGCTGAGGATCTGCGTGATGCTTGGGCAGAGATTATGCGTCGAGCCAGTTTAAATAAGCGTCACCATATTAGCCGTGAGCAGTTCTCGGTGCGTGAGCATATGGGTCATATCTTGCGCCGTTTGGGCGGGGTGCGCTTTATGGAGTTTAAGGAGCTTTTTATTGAGCGCATTGAGGCCGGAGAAGCGGCGGCGGTGGTAGTTGTTCATTTTTTAGCATTATTAGAGTTGGCTCGCGAAAGCTTGGTAGAAATTACGCAAGTCGAGCCCTATGCCCCGATTTATGTTCGTCTCGCTTATATCAGCGTGACGGAGGTCATGGAGAATTAATTTGAAGGTTGTTCGCACTATTGAGGAACTAAGGCAGCAATTAAGCGGCCAATTGCGTACGGCTTATGTGCCGACCATGGGTAATTTGCACGAGGGGCATTTATCCCTGATGCGCATGGCGCGTCAATATGGTGATCCAGTGGTTGCCAGTATTTTCGTGAATCCCTTGCAATTCGGTCCTAATGAGGACTTCGATAAGTATCCGCGCACGCTTGAACAGGATATTGAAAAGTTAGAGGCCTTGCGCGATGTATACGTGCTGTTTGCGCCGACTCTCGATGAGATTTACCCAGAGCCACAGAGTTTTAGTGTACAAACACCAGATAATTTAGGGCATATTTTGGAAGGTGAGTCGCGCCCCGGCTTCTTTGAGGGAGTGTCGACCGTCTTAATGAAGTTTTTTTCCTGTGTGCAACCTAAAGTCGCTGTTTTTGGGAAAAAAGACTATCAGCAGCTGATGGTGGTGCGCCAAATGTGTCGTCAGTTTCAACTGCCAGTTGAGATTGTGGCTCATGAAACGGTGCGTGATGAGCATGGTTTAGCCCTGTCCTCCAGAAATCGTTATTTATCGGATGCGGAAAAAGCAGAGGCGATTCAGCTCTATCAAACACTCAAGCAAATGGAGGCTCGTTTAGCCGCTGGTGTGCTTGAAACTGAGCAAATCGAGCGTGAGGCCTGTGCCTATTTGAGTGAGCGTGGCTGGGTCGTAGACTATTTGAGCGTACGCCGTCAGCGTGACTTATGGCAACCCACCCCCGAAGAGCTCGCCAACAAGGAACCTTTAGTGGTGCTAGGTGCCGCTAAATTGGGTTCGACTCGATTAATTGATAACTTAGAAGTTAACTATTAAGAGGATGTATTGCCAATGAATTCATTATTGACTTATCCAAATATTCTTTGGGTTGCCTTGGTTCTGGTGGCTTTTTTGATCATTATTCACTTAGTGACGATGAAGATGCTGGCCAATCATTTTCGCAAAAAATACCCCGAAGCTTTTGATAACGATGGTAAGTTAAAAAAAGCGCAAGAGCAGGTGGCAGCAGTTGGTCCCGCAGCCGCAGTCAAATTGGCATCGGCAGAGGGTGAGAAAGCGGTAGCTGACAGTGCTACTGAACAGAAGTAGTTGTAGGATGTTTGATGAAAAAAATTTTTAAGGCTAGTTTAGTTGCTTATGGTTTAAGTGCTTTATTCGGCGTCAATGCTGTCGCTGCTAATGAGCAGTTGAGTGTTGCCGCCACCCCAGTGCCGGCTGCGGAGATTCTCGAGTTTATGACGGCACAAATGGCGGAGCAGGGCGTGGATCTAAAGGTGCATGTCTTTACCGACTTTATCCAGCCTAATCAACAGGTGGTGGAAAAGCAAATTGATGTCAACTGCTTTCAGCATTTGCCGCACTTAGAGTCGTTTAATAAAAATGAGGGTCAGAATTTACAGCCCCAAGGCTACATGTATGTTTTGCCTTTAGGTGCTTATTCCACCAAGATTAGTTCGTTGGCTGAACTTAAAAAGGGCGCCACGGTAGCGATTCCCTCAGATACGACCAATGGTGCCAGAGCCTTATTGTTATTGCAAAAAGAGGGTTTAATTACGCTTAAGGATCCAGAGAATTTATTCGCCACTGCGCGTGATATTGCCGACAATCCCCAAAAATTAAAGTTTTTAGAATTAGAGGCGGCTACCATTCCTCGTGTGTTAAGCGATGTGGATTTAGCAGTGATCAATACCAATTATGCGCTGGATGCTGATTTAAATCCTAAACGTGATAGCTTATTTATGGAAGCGGCAGACTCTCCCTATGCCAATCTTTGCGCAAGTCGAGAAGATAATAAGGACAGCGCAGCCATTAAAAAGCTAAATCAGGTATGGCAAAGTGCTGAAACCGTGAAGTTTATTGAGGATAAGTATCAGGGTACGGTGATACCTGTTAAGGCGCCTTAAGCTTTAGCCTGTCTGCCTTCTTTTGTGGGACATCCGCTCATGCTGATAAGCTTATCAGTAGGTGAATTGCCAAGAATAGAAGTATTCAGGGTGTCACGACTAACTGACTATTGAGAGCCGATGGTGGCATAGACACCCTATTTTTAATAGACATTACCCCCTTATCAATCCTCTTTGCCTTTTCTCTGCGCCCTTGGATGGGCAGCATCATAAGCTTTAGCCAAATGTTGATAGTCTAAACGGGTGTAAATTTGTGTAGTGGAGATATTGCTGTGCCCTAACAGCTCTTGCACGGCCCGTAGGTCTTGTGCCGACTGCAGTAGATGACTAGCAAAGCTGTGTCGCATCATATGTGGGTGAATAGCACTGTCGGCGCCGGTTTTGAGCGCCATGGCCTTTAAGCGAAGTTGCACCGCCCGAGGGCTAATGCGACGACCTCTAGCACCTAAGAATAAGGCAGCCCTATCGCTTTCATTAGCCTGTGGTGTCAAGCTAGCCTCACGCATTGTCAACCAATGACGAATCGCCTCAGCAGCTTTTTCCCCTAGAGGAACAATGCGGGTTTTATTGCCTTTACCGACGACTTTAATCTCTTTTTCAGTCAAATCAATCCAACCGAGGGATTCATAACTCGCTGTTTTGACATAGTGGCAGTCAAGCTGCACTAATTCCGAGAGCCGTAAGCCACTGCTATAAAGCAATTCAAACATGGCCACATCGCATACATCCTTAGCCTCAGTGGCGTTGCTAAGCTGTTGACTACGGTCTAAAAAGGCGGTGGTCTGATCCACCGTCATCGCCTTGGGTAGCGGTCGAGGAACTTTGGGTGTCTTAAGGTGCGCTGCGGGGTTACTTTTAAGTTCAACCCGCTCGCTAAGCCATTGATAAAAAGAGCGCCAGGCCGCAACAATACGGGCGATGGAGCGAGGGCTGTAGCCGCTGGCATGCAAACGCGCCACTGCACGCCGTAGTAAGTCATGACTGAGCGCTTGGAGATTGTGCTCAGGATAAAGTGCTATCAAAGCCTTTAAATCCCGCCGATAAGCAGCTAAAGTATGCTCGGAGCAGCGACGTTGCTGCTGCATATAGTCGAGCCATTGATTTAACTGCTCACGGTTAAGCACCTGACTCATGCTATTTATCACTCACTAAAGGGAGTAAATAACCATAGCCGGCCGCTTCCATCTCGGCTTTAGGGATAAACTTTAAGGCAGCGCCGTTAATACAATAACGTAAGCCGCCACGATCGCGCGGACCGTCAGGAAAAACATGTCCTAAATGCGCGTCGGCAACGCGACTACGGGTTTCGATACGCTGCATATTATAGGAAGTATCCAGATGCTCGGTAATCACTTCTGGCACAATGGGCTTGGTAAAGGAGGGCCAACCGCAGCCGGAATCGTATTTATCGTCCGAACTAAAAAGAGGTTCACCGCTCACAATATCCACATAGATGCCCGCTTCAAATAAATGATCATAGGGGTGAGTAAAGGCACGCTCGGTGGCATTTTGTTGAGTCACCTGATAGGAAAGAGGACTTAGCGTTTTGCGTAGTTCCTCCTCCTTGGGTACATGATAGTCTGCAGGGTTCACTGTGATCGAGCTTTGTGCGTTATGCTCTTGCATGGCTTTGGTATTGCTGCCGTTTTGGAGATTCAATGGCGTTTTTTCCTCGGCTAATGGCTTATCAACTAGGTTTAAATCGATATGACAGTAGCCATTGGGGTTCTTAGCAAGATAGTCTTGATGATATTCCTCAGCCTCATCAAAAGCGATTAAGGGCTGATTTTCAACCACGATAGGGCGCTCCCATTTGCTTTGTTCACGTGCTAGCACGGCCGTAATGATGTCTTTATCGCTCGGCTCGCTGTAGTAAATACCAGTGCGGTATTGGGTGCCGCGGTCATTACCCTGACGATTTAAGCTGGTCGGATCGATGATGCGTAGGTAGTGACGTAAAATCGTTTCTAAGTCGATACGCTCAGGATCGTAGACCACCTTCACCGTTTCAGCGTGACCGGTGTTCATATAGATGACTTGCTCATAGGTCGGCTGGCGGGTTTTGCCGTTAGCATAGCCAGAGACGGCATTGACAACCCCAGGGATACGTTCAAAATACGCTTCCACGCCCCAAAAGCAGCCGCCTGCTAGATAGATTTCCTTTGTTTTCATAAGATTTGCCTTGTCCTTTTGTTGCTGTGCCGTGTCCTTACTCGGTCGATAAAAATCGGGGGTCTTGCGCTTAATTTCGTAGTCTTTATCCGCCACGAGCGCAAGTGCTTGCTCCTTGGTGATATGGCCTTTTATCACACGTTGTAAACGACCCTCAGCATCAATTAAGCCCCAGCTAGGATAAGCCGAGATACCGATGGCACGGGTCAGTTCACCACCATCATTCACAATTACCGGTAAATTGTCAAAATTAACCCCGCGGTACCATTGTCTAAATTCCTTGGGGCTTTGCTCATTCAAATAGCCGGGGGAGGCGAGGCTGATGATATTGACCCCAGCAAAATCGGGATCCAGCCGCCAGTCACGGGTTTCTTCAAGCGTAGCTAAGCATAGCGGGCACCAACTGGCCCAAAACTTCACCAAGCTTGGCTGACCTTTTTTAAGATAATCCGTCGCTGGTTTACCCTGGAAGTCTTTGAGCTTCGCAATGCGTTGACCTACATGCAGCTGGCTGCTTGCGCCGACGCTATGCGCTGAAAAACTAAAGAAACTGAGACTTAGAAATAACAAGGTGCTCAGAATACGAAAAAGTGTGTGCATGATAGTTCTCCACGTCCGCGTGCTGTCGAATCACCATCGGTCCCTTAGTAGAACTTGGGCGCGGCTGGATCTGGGCGGGTTTTAAAACGTCTATGTACCCAGTAGTATTGACTCGGATCACGCAGGATGAGCTTTTCAATTAATTGATTAATAAAAAGGGTTGCTTCTTCGACTGATTGCTCCCCGGGAAAGTTCAGCAAAGGCGCTAATACTTCAACTTCATAATGACCGCTTTGTGGATCCCAATGGCTATAAATAGGGATAATGGTGGCTCCCCATTTCTCTGCCAGTACAGCGGTGGTGGGTAGGGTGGCGACAGGGATATCGAAAAAGGGCACAAAAATACTGCCTTTACGGCCAAAGTCCATGTCCGGTAAGTAGTACACGGGAAAGCCTTGCTTTAGGTAGCGTAACATGCCCCGCACACCCTCTTTGCGCTCAATCATATGCACCTTATTAAAGCGGGCACGACCATCACGGATAATGGCATCAATATGCGGGTTGCGCTGTGCTGAATAAATGGTTGCGCTCTCCGGCACAATCATGGTCATGCGAGAAGCGGCCACATCTAATCCGATAAAATGCGGTGCTAAAAGAATAATCGACTCCTGATTATCCATGGCTTGTTGCAGGTAGTGAAAATTCTTCAGCTGAACTTGTGCTTTGATTTCTTCCTCTGGCCCATACCAAATAAACCCCCGGTCCACAATGCTTTGGCAAAGCGCACGAATATGTTGCTTTTGCCACTGGGCGCGCTCTGCTTCACTGGCCTTAGGAAAGCTTAATTCTAAATTTTTCTTAACAATCCTAATGCGTCGTCGCATCACCAAGGGTGCAATTAGACTTAAAAAAGCCCCCACACGTAAGCGATTTTTTAGAGAGAGTTGCCCTAAAAAATGAAATAACTGATTAAGTGCTTTATATTTAAAGGAATGTTTCATGAACACTGGAAATGCAGCGAATGGTCATCGTGCAAGGTTAAAAATAGCAGTATACAACAAGACGATTGATTAGATGCCAGCTGAATAAATTGCGCTGGATGTGCAAGCCTAAGTGAATAGCTAAGCCATGGCAGTTGGGGCGCTACCACCATGCCTCAGCACCAATCAAGTGATAAGAAAAGCGCAATCCGTTCACTCTCAGCGCTATGGCTTTGTCAATTGGTATACAATACCAAATTAATTTTCTACTGTTTTTTTAAAAAATATAAGGACGCTACTTAAAATGGCGCATAACGATTTTTTATTTACGTCAGAATCTGTTTCTGAAGGCCATCCGGATAAAGTTGCTGACCAAATTTCTGATGCCGTGCTGGATGCTATCTTAGCGCAGGATCCTAATGCACGTGTCGCCGCTGAGACGCTTTGTAGTACTGGTTTAGTGGTCTTGGCCGGGGAAATTACCACCACGGCGAATGTGGATTATCAAGCAGTGGCGCGTGAGACACTAAAGCGCATCGGCTACGATAACCCCGAATATGGTATAGATTATAAAACATGTGCAGTGCTGGTGGCCTATGACCGCCAGTCACCTGACATTGCCCAAGGCGTTGACCGCAGCGAGGAGAACATCCTCGATCAGGGGGCGGGTGACCAGGGCTTGATGTTCGGTTTTGCGTGTGATGAGACTGAGGATTTACTGCCGGCACCGATTTGGTATGCTCATCGCATTATGCAGCGCCAGAGTGAGCTACGCAAGGATGGTCGTCTCCCATGGTTACGCCCTGACGCTAAGGCACAGCTAACTTTCCGCTATATCGATGGTAAGCCAGCCGAAGTAGATACGGTCTTAGTGTCTACTCAACATCACCCGGATATCACGCAAGAAGCGCTTAAAGAGCAGGTTAAACGCGAGATTATTTTACCGAGTATCCCGGCTGAACTAATTACACCGGATACGAAGTTTATTGTTAACCCCACCGGTAAGTTTGTGATTGGTGGTCCTCAGGGGGATGCGGGTCTAACAGGTCGTAAAATCATCGTGGATACCTACGGCGGTGCATGCCCACATGGGGGTGGCGCTTTCTCTGGTAAGGATCCCTCTAAGGTCGACCGTTCTGCTGCTTATGCAGCGCGCTATGTCGCTAAAAATCTGGTGGCTGCCGGCTTGGCGCGCCAGTGCGAGGTACAAGTCAGCTATGCTATCGGTATTGCTGAGCCGATTAATATCACCGTCTATACTAAGGGTACCGGTGTGATGCCGGATGATGAGATTGCAAAGCTAGTGCGTAAGCACTTCGATCTCAGACCGCGCGGTATTGTCGAGATGCTTGATTTGCTACGTCCGATTTATAGCAAAACAGCTGCTTACGGTCACTTCGGTCGTAATGAGCCTGAGTTTACTTGGGAGGCCTTAGACCGTGTGCCTGCCTTAAAAGCAGAGCTCTAATATAATCTGCTATAATTATCAATTACTTAGGCTGACGAGGGGCGTTGCGACAGATTGATTATCTGCCAGGCTCGTCAGCACTAAACCATCTTATTATCCTAACGGCGCTCACCATATCTCTAGATTCAGAGTTGGTGGGCGTTTTTGTGTCTACTGACTCTCAATTTTATTTTTTAAAAAATTCTTAGGAGTATCAAATGGCCGATCAACTGAGTGCCAATATCAAGGCCCAGGACTATGTGATTAAGGATATTAGCTTAGCCGACTGGGGGCGTCGTGAATTATCCATTGCTGAAACAGAAATGCCGGGTTTAATGGCAACGCGTGAAGAATACGCAGCCAGTCAGCCACTAAAGGGTGCGCGTATTGCGGGTAGCTTACACATGACCATTCAGACCGGCGTGTTAATTGAAACTTTGGTTGCCTTAGGTGCCGAGGTGCGTTGGGCTTCGTGCAATATTTTTTCAACCCAAGACCATGCGGCTGCCGCGATTGCTGCTCAAAATATCCCGGTTTTTGCCATTAAGGGTGAGACCTTGGACGAGTATTGGGCTTATTGCCATGAAATCTTTAATTGGCCGGGCGGTGCCGATCAGCAGGCAAATATGATTCTAGACGACGGTGGCGATGCGACGCTGTTATTGCATTTAGGTGCTAAGGCCGAAAAGGACCCGTCGGTGTTGGATAATCCAAGCAGTGAAGAGGAAAAAGCCTTATTTGCTTCGATTAAAAAGAAATTAGCCGAGGACGCTTCTTGGTACTCAGTCCGCCTTGCTCAAATTAAGGGTGTGACCGAGGAAACGACTACTGGTGTTAATCGTCTTTATCAAATGTCTAAAAAGGGTGAGCTAGCCTTCCCAGCCATTAATGTGAATGACTCCGTAACCAAGTCTAAGTTCGATAATCTTTACGGCTGCCGTGAGTCCTTGGTCGACGGCATTAAGCGCGCAACCGATGTCATGATTGCCGGTAAAATCGCCGTGGTAGTTGGCTTTGGTGACGTCGGTAAGGGCTGCGCCCAAGCACTGCAAGCGCTAAGAGCCCAAGTATGGGTAACGGAAATTGACCCAATCTGCGCCCTGCAAGCCTCAATGGAGGGTTACAAAGTCGTGACCATGGAAGAAGCTGCCGCTAAAGCAGATATTTTTGTGACCGCTACCGGTAATTACCATGTGATTACGCGTGAGCATATGGAACAAATGAAAAACGAAGCGATTGTATGTAATATTGGCCACTTTGATAATGAAATCGATGTCGCTAGCTTAGAGTCGCTGGAGTGGGAAGAAATTAAACCGCAGGTGGATCATGTGATTTTCCCTGATGGTAAACGGATTATTCTACTCGCGCAGGGTCGCTTAGTAAATTTAGGGTGTGCTACCGGTCACCCATCCTTTGTGATGTCTGCTTCCTTTACCAACCAGACCATTGCGCAAATTGAGCTCTTTTGTCATGGTGATAAGTATGAAAATGGTCAAGTCTACGTGTTACCTAAGCATTTAGACGAAAAAGTGGCGCGCCTTCACTTACAAAAACTCGGCGTACAACTCACCACACTGAGCCAAGAGCAAGCCGACTATATCGGCGTGTCGGTGGACGGACCGTATAAGCCTAACCACTATCGTTACTAATGGTATAGGAAATTTTTTTTCTAAGCGTTCATACTATCAATGATTTAAGGTGATCCTGAGTGCTATGCAGTCGGGATCACTGCTTTAGAATTTTTTACTCAATCTGAGGATAGGAGCATACCATGGATTTTATTATTGTTTGGCTGTTAAATGCCTTTGCTTTGATGGCGGTAGCCTTTGTGCTAAAGGGCGTGCACGTTGAAAATTACTTCTCGGCCTTTATTGCTGCAGCCGTGTTGGCTTTGCTTAATACTTTGGTCAAACCGATTTTGGTGATTTTAACGATTCCCATCACCATCGTGACCTTGGGGCTGTTTTTATTGGTCATCAACGGTTTTTTATTTTGGTTAGGTAGTAAGTTTTTAAAAGGCTTTGAAGTACGAGGTGGGGTTGCCTTTTTCTTGGCGCCAATCCTATACTCCCTCTTTACTTCCATCCTCAGCTATATTTTTATGAGATAACAGCATGAATCGAATTGAGACTGAGGGCTCTCGTTTTTTTAGTTTGGAGTATTTCCCGCCGAGAGAGCAGAGCGCTCGTGAGCGACTGGTAGAAACGACCAAGCAGCTGCTTGAAATAGATCCGGACTATATCAGCGTGACCTATGGTGCGGGTGGTTCAACTCGTGAAGGCACGGAGGATACCGTGCAGATGGTGTCGAACTTAGGCTGTGAGGCGGTGCCACATTTAGCCTGTGTGGGCAGTCAGCCGGCGGCAATTAGGGAGATTCTCGATAGTTATCAGGCCAAAGGCATTCGCCGTATTGTGGCGTTGCGGGGGGATTTGCCCTCCGGTATGGGTTTGGCCGATTCACCCTTGCGTAATGCCGTGGATCTGGTGCGTTTGATTAGGGAGCATCGTGGCGATTGGTTTAGTATCAAGGTGGCCGCCTATCCAGAGATGCATCCCCAGGCGGAAAGCTTTGATGAGGATCTAGAGCATTTTGTGGCCAAGGTGAATGCTGGCGCCAATATGGCGATTACACAGTATTTTTATAATGCCGATGCCTATTGGGATTTTGTGGATAGAGCGCAGGCTAAGGGCGTAACCATCCCGATTGTGGCAGGAATTATGCCAATTACCAACTATAGCAAATTGGCGCGTTTCTCAAAAATGTGCGGTGCTGAAATCCCGCGCTGGATTGCTAAGCGCCTAGAGAGCTATGGGGATGATGTGCAATCAATTCGTGACTTTGGTCATGAAGTGGTGAGCAGGCTATGTGATGATCTACGTCGTGGTGGTGCGCCGGGCATACACTTCTATACGCTCAATCAAGCAGAGCCAGTATTGAAAATTTGCCGTGCCTTGCAAGCCCAGTAGTAAAAATTAAGCCCTTAGGTCGCTTGTCCTAAGGGCTTAATTGATTGATTAAAAACCGAGGGGTGCTTTATTAAGCTCGGAGAGCTTATCATTAATGGCAAAGATTCGACCGCGGATATCCTTGATGCCGACCGCTGCTAGACGGGCTGAATGCATTTCCAAATACTTCTGGGCATTGTGTCGGCTATCGAATAAATAAATCCCGCCCGCTGACTTATCGGCTTGGTTCTCAGTCCAGATTTTCCAGATTAAGCCCGGTTCATTATTAATTGACTTTGCTAAATCCTGCATCGCCGTATACATGGCCTTATCCCACGGTCCATCAAATGGAAAATCTACTTGCAAAATATAATTCATAACATCTCTCCGCTAGTTATCTAGTGTCAGACCTTAGTCTAAAGCCTATAGCACCATCGCCGCAATCCAGCCAAATACTAAGAGCGGGATATTAAAGTGAATAAAGGTCGGGATCACTGAATCGTAGATATGGTTATGCTGACCGTCCACATTTAAACCCATGGTAGGCCCGAGGGTTGAGTCTGAAGCGGGTGAACCCGCATCACCGAGGGCGCCGGCGGTACCAATTAAGGCGACGGTAGCAGCGGTTGAAAAGCCCATGGTTATGCAGATCGGCACATAAATTGCCGCAATAATGGGTAGGGTGGAAAAGGAGCTGCCAATACCCATGGTCACCAATAAACCAACCAATAACATCGCTAGTGCAGCCATGCCTTTATTACCGGCAAAGAGCTCAGCCGAGGCACTAACCAGGCTATTGATTTCGCCGGTGGTCTTCATCACTTCGGCAAAGCCCTGAGCAGAAATCATAATAAAACCAATCATTGCCATCATGCGTAGGCCGTCATTAAACACGGCATCAGCATCACGCCAGCTGATAACACCGAAGGCAATAAAGATGGTGAAGCCAATCATCGCACCCAATAGTAAGGAACCTGTGCTGAGTTGAATTGCAAAGGAACCAATAATGGCGATTAAGGCAATCAGATTGTTGTAGCGCTGGCTTTTATTGTTGCCACTTTCCTGCTTGTCATTACTGGTGTTAGTCAGAGGTTTATTTTCATAATGGCGTGGTTTACGGTAGCTAATAAAGAGCGCAACCAATAGACCAAAAGCCATTCCAAGGGCAGGGATTGACATCACGCTCATGACATTTAGACCAGAGGTGTCCATGCCGGCTTTATTGATATTACCTAAAAGAATTTGCTTTAAGAAAATCTCACCGAAACCGTAAGGCAGGTACATATAGGTCGTCACTAAGCCAAAGGTGAGTACGCAAGCAATCGCGCGACGGTCGATATTTAAGCGATTAAATACCATAATTAACGGTGGAATAATCAAAGGAATAAAGGCAATGTGAATCGGTACTAAGTTTTGGCTCATCACACCCATAATCGCCAGAATGGCAATTAGCAACCACTTAACCCGAGCACCGGCACTTTGCGTTTTATCTAAGCTCTCAATAACACGATTGGCAATGGCACGTGGTAAACCAGAGTAGGCAATCGCCATCGCAAACGCCCCAAGCATCACATAAGAGAGGGCGATTTGAGCGCCGTTAGCTAGACCGGTTTGAAAGGCTTCCAAGGTCGCTTTAAGACCTAGACCCGCTAGCAGTCCGCCTGATAAGGCACCGACTAATAAACTTAAAACAACGTGTACTCGAGCTAAGGATAGAATCAGCATAACAAGTACCGCGAGGACGACAGCATTCATGAACATACTCCGTGAGCGTGTAATTCAAATTGTAAAGCTTGAATCATAACGTAAGCAAAGAAAGCTGTGTTTTAAACTGACGTCTGTGGAGAAATTTTGTCAAAGGCGCTGCCAGAGTGACGGCAGTTGTGAGCACATTGGCGGCGAGGGATGCATTGCATCATTTGAATGGTGGTGAAGGGTGATATGAAGCACCCCTAGGGTGCTAGCAGTGAGAAGTTGAAAATAGCTATGGCTGCAGCGCAAAACTTGCGACTCGCCATGCTAGTAGCGTTGAAGATCAGACCCGATTCCAGGGGGCTAACATCAACAGTCTGGCTAAACCGCAGAACCCGGTTAGACCAGCGACTAATAAACCCGCACCGGCAAAGGCGCTTAAAATGTACCAAGCTGGATTAATCCATGTACCTAAAACAACGCCTAAAATTACCATCACACCCACAGCGATTTGAACTTGGCGCTGCAGCTCTAACGGTGCATTAGCGGCGACTTCCACAGGAAGACCTTGCTTTTGCCAGCTGTCAATACCACCCTCAAGAATGTAAAATGCCTTTGCTTGTTGCGCGGCGGCAGCTAGTTTATTTGCATTTGTGCGGGTACGCATACCGGATTGACATAAGAAAATCACAACGCGGTCAGCCGGTAGTTGGACGGTTGATAACTCGTCTACCGTGTGATTAATGGAGTCAGGAATATGGCGATTGCGATACTCAGCCGCTGAGCGAATATCAACTAAGATAGCGCCTTCTTTAACCAGTTGAGCAGCCTGTTCGGCAGTAATGAGTGCTAAAGTCATAGGTCAAATAAAAATAAATAAGGTTAATGGTGTCCTAGTGCGGACTAGGGACAAAAAATCTCCTTGAGCGAAGTCACGATCTTAAACACACGCTCATCGATAATACGATAGTTAAGCGTTTGCGCCTGGCGACGGTAATCAATCAAACCCTCTTTGCGCATAATCGCAATATGTTGGGATAAGGCGGATTGGCTAAGACTCGAATACTGATGAATCTGACCAACACTCATCTCAGCATTTTCAGCGAGTAGACAGAGAATTAATAGTCGATGCGGATTACCTAGGGTTTTGATAAAATCCGCAGCGTCTTTGGATAAAGTTTCTAAATCTTTGGCTTCAATGTTCATATTATCTTTTGCTATTTTAGTATATTGTGAAATAAAAAACAAGGTTAAAGGGAAAACTCCTAACAGCAACTCTAAATTATACTGTTTCTCAGGCTAATTCAGCGTCTTAACTGTCAATAGGATGCTTCAGTTTGTAAGCTTTTATAACCGCTTTAATACGCCAATCTGCGACTAAAGTATTAGGCTGGTTATAGTCACTACAGATTCTATCATTAGCAGCTGAAAAATTACAGAGCAGATAAAGCACTAAGCATGATTTTTCGCATGCTTAGTGTTTTTCTGAGATTGATTGTATGGCGGGGAGCCTGGGCTTAAATGAGTTTTTGTCTGAGCTTCATCGTTACCCACTCGCTCACGATCACTGTCGCAAAGATGACGATAAGAATCATCGTCACTTTAGGCCAAGCCAGTGTATTGAGGGCCGCATTTAGCTTTAAACCCATACCACCCGCACCGACTAGACCGAGTACGGTGGATTCACGGATATTAATATCCCAACGGAAAACGCAAATACCAGCTAGGGTAGGTGCGATTTGTGGAAACACACCCCATGTAATCACCTGAGATGGTTTGGCACCCGTGGCGACAATTGCTTCCACTGGTTCTTGACGAATTTCCTCAATCGCCTCATACAGCAATTTTCCAATAAAGCCGATCGAACGTAGTGCAATCGCAATGATGCCGGCTAGTACCCCGGGGCCTAAAATTGACACCAATAATAAAGCCCAAATTAATGAGTTAATCGAGCGTGAAGAGACGATAATCAGTAGCGCAAGGGGTCTTAATAGCGCTGCACTCGGTGTGGTGTTACGTGCTGCTAAAAAGGCCACAGGCACTGCCAAGATTGCGCCTAATAAGGTACCTAGGGTAGCGATATTTAAGGTCTCCCAGAGAGGCCACCAAAGCTCTTTCATGGACTGCCAGTTGGGCGGGAACATGCGACCACCAATATCCTGCATTTGCCGTGGCGCATCCATTACAAAGGCCCAAATCGTGTCTTTGGTCATTACTTGGAAGGTCCATAGCACAAAGGCAATGGTCACCAACCAAAGCATGAAGACAGTGGCATTTTGTACCGGAGTGCGCTTATGCCATTGGCGCATTGTTTGAGCATTAACACTTAAACTACTACTCATAACATTTTCCTACGAACAATACTGGAGCAGTATTCAGCAATCATGACGACCGCAATAATTAAGAGCAAAATCGCCGCAGCAGAGCTGTACTCATAGCGATCCATGGAGGTGCCCAAGGTACCACCAATACCGCCTGCACCGACAATACCAATGACCGCCGATTCGCGGAAATTAATATCGAGACGATACAGTGAGAGACCGACTAAGCGCGGCAGACATTGAGTCAATACGGCAAAGTCTAAGGTTTGTATGAAACTAGCACCCGTGGCTTCCATCGCTTCCAATTGAGAAGTTTGGATTTCTTCAATATCCTCTGCCAAGAGCTTGGCTAAAAAGCCGATAGTGGCAAAGCTTAGGGTTAGGAAACCCGCAAAAGCCCCAAAGCCAAATAAAGCCACCATAAAAATGGCCACGATAATTTCATTTAAGGTTCTGGAAATAGCGATAATGCCGCGGCATAATAGATAAATCCAGGTGGGGCTCAAGTTTTTTGCGGCACCGATGGCAATGGGAATAGAGATAATGATGCCGGCCGCGGTTGAGGTCAGCGCCATTGTTAAGCTTTCTACCATGCCTTGCCAAATATCGGCACTGCGGGTAGTGAAGTCAGGGCTTAAAAAGCCTTTAATAAAAATCCACGCACGTTCCCAACCTTGGCTTAAGCGGACCCAGTTAATCTCAAGGGAGCCGATACTTAAGGCCAAATAAATAACAGCCCCAAGCAGTAAGCCATAGCGAGTTAATGGATTACGAATAAAAGGTGGCTTTTTCCATTGGCTAGGATAGGCGGGCGGCATCAAGGAATTAGACGGATTATTCATCAATGTCAATCCTTTAAGCCGCAGAGACGGCAGCATCTTTTAGCGCCGTTGAGCTATCTTCGGTTTCAGAGTCAACGGTGCTTTGAGCAGCGATTTTCTTACAAATAGCGGTCCAGTCCTCATCGCCATAAATGGTACTGAGTACGGTGTCATTGAGCGCTTTAGCAGGCCCATCAAATACCACTGAACCAGCACGTAAACCGACGATGCGTGGCAAGAACTCGCTTGCTAGCACCACATCATGAATATTAATAATGGCAGCAAGGCCACGTTCACGACATAGTTCGATAATGAGACGCATGATTTGCCGCGAGGTCTTAGGGTCTAAGCTAGCAGTCGGTTCATCAATCAGTAATAGATCAGGGCGCTGAATTAAGGCGCGGGCAATACCGACACGTTGACGCTGACCGCCGGACAGCTCATCAGCACGGTTATTTTCTTTACCTTTTAGACCAACGCGGTCTAATAGTTCATAGGCTTCGCTAATATCCTCTGGGTTAAAACGACGAAACCAGCTATTCCAAAAGCCCATCTGTCCCAAGCGACCGGATAGGACATTTTCCATCACCGTTAGACGCTCAATCAAGGCATATTCTTGGAAGATCATGCCAATACGGCGACGTTCATGTCGCAGTTGCTTTTTGGATAATTTGTTGAGATCGTTACCTTGAAGCAAAATAGCGCCATTGCTGGGCTCGACTAAGCGATTAACACAACGGATAAGGGTTGATTTCCCTGCGCCTGAAGGTCCAATCAGGCCAATTACTTCACCTGATTGGACTTCAAGGTTGATCCCCTTAAGCACTGGTTCATTAGTGTTGTAGCGCTTTTCAAGGTCAACAAGTTTAAGCATTAATATACCTTTAAATTATTTGCAGTCGTAGCTGACGTTCATGGCGGCATCAATGTCACGCACAACTTTCCAGTGTTCTTTAAAGGAAATAGGCATGAATTTTTCCTGTGGTGGATTCACATGGTTAAATTCCTTAGCTAAGCCTGTACCTTCCCAATTAAAGTTGAAGAATGCAGCTTTTACTTTTTCAGCTAACTCTGGCTTTAAGTTATACACATAGCCATAGCCTGTGGTTGGGAATGACTGCGATTTATAGATAGATACGAGCTGATCAGCTTTTACAACATCACGCTCAAGCATACGAGATAAGACGGAGTTGGCAATGGCTGCAGCAGGGTAGTCTTTATTGGCAACACCTAAGATAGAGTTATCGTGCTTACCGCTAAATACGGGTTCAAAGTCTTTGCCGGCCTCCATCTTAAACTCTTGTTTTAATAGCGCTGAGGGTGCTTTATAACCAGAGTTGGAAGTTTCTGAGGTAAAGGCAAGTTTTTTGCCACGAATATCTTCTACTTTTTCAATGCCGCTACCAGGGTAGGTTAGGATTTCCATTTCATAGCCATAACGGTCGTCGTTAGAAGCCATCATGGCAAACGGTACAAAACCAGCGCAGTTAACAGCTAATGGGTTAGAGCCAGTGTTAAAGCCAGCGACGTGTAAACGACCAGCGCGCATCGCCTCTAATTGGGCTGCATTACTTTGTACTGGGAAGAATTGAACTTTTTTACCGGTTTCGGCAGCTAAGTGATCAATAAACTCTTTCCACACTTCAGCGTAAACAGCCGGATCCTCAACGGGTGTATAAGAAAATACTAAGGTCGCTGGGTCAATCCAATCTTTAGGATCGGTTGGCGCATCTGCCACTAAATCACCGTCTGCATCGGTAAAGCGTGAGTCGAGGGCGTGGCTGCTTAATGGTAAAACAGCAAGTAAGGTGGCTAGTGCCAGGTTTTTGAGGTTGAACATTCCATGTCCTTTTCAGTTGGTTGTAAGTAAAGTGTCGATTAATGACATGATGTTAGCAATGTATTATTTCAGTTTCATGAATGGAAACAGAGGAGTCGGGGAGCGTTCAGTGTCTTGATTCGAAACAGCAAGTTAAGGTTTTCGAATTTCAGCCGGCGTGCAGTGAAAATATTGTTTGAAAGCCTGAGTGAAATTAGAGACGTGCTTGTAACCGCATTCGTATGAGATTTCACTGATGCTGAGTGAGTTTTGCCTTTTATATGGTTTAGGAGTTTGGCTGCGCTATATACGTGAGGCGAAAACTTCGATATTGATATGATGGGAGATTAATTCAAAACGGCGTGAATTAACTCACGCCGTTGATTGCTTTATAAGGAATTAATAATCATGCAGCGTCTCTATGGTAGTGGCGCAAAGCATGCTCTTTACGACGTCCCTCGCTAAAGGCTGAGATTCGTTTCAAGTAACCAATGACGCGGGAACCGTAATCAATGTCCGTCGAGCCGCAATGGCTGCAAGTCTGTAAGGTACGCTTATCAATGTGATTGCAGCTATTACAAATAGTGATTTTGACGTTAATGCAAAAGTAATTGCAACCTGTGCGAGCAGCAATATCAAAGAGTGATTTATAACCCTGTTGGCTGAGTGCTTCATCTAGGTTTAAATGTAGTGCTGAGCCACCATCTAGGTAATCGACTAACTCGCTACCATGCAGTAAAAATTTATCTAGCGCATTAAGCCGTTCATCCTCGACCGGATAAAAATACGAGTTATAGCATTCGCGAGAAACTTTATAGCCGTCTTCGCTATCCCATTTGGCATTTTTAACACCTAAGTTTTCTGCTGGGACAAACTCCGTATTAAAGCGGACACCATAATGTGCCGATGCTTTTTTATTGGTTTCAAAAATTGTGTTTAAGCGGCTTTGTACAAAGTCAATATACTCGGGGTTATAGCTCGCTTTAATGCCTTGAGATTCTGCTGCCTCAACCATACCATTAATGCCAATCGTGAGGAACTGTTTGTCCATACTGATAAAACCGGCATCATAAACTGAGAGCATACCAGCTTTTAAATAGTCTTCCATTAATTGGCGGTAGGCGTATTGATAACGGTGGATTTTATCTATTTCAGTGGCAAGATCACGTCCATCTTGCTCTAGTCTATTCATATTAAGTGTGATGACGTTGATTGATCCGGTCGCAACACCACCTGCACCTAAGGTATAGGAAAAGGTGTGGTCTTCGATTTCGTTGCGTAAGCGGCAGCAAGAGGCTAATGAGTCTGGGTTGTCGGAGAGGTAAATAAAAAAGGAATTACCTTCTGATAGCTCCTTTGCCAAGTGTTCGGCAAAGCTTTGATCTTTGCATTGACCGTTTTCTGTTAGCATGGCCGCTGTTACGACGGGAAAGGTCAGAATAGATTTTGTGCGCTCTTGATTAAACCACGTTAGGAAAAAGTCCTGCAAGCGCGAGACACTTTCCCAAACCGGTTTGCTGAAATCTGGAAACACAAAGTTGCCGAACATGGCATCAAAGTAATATTTATCATAAATAGAGATATTCCAAAAAACACTTTGATAACCTCGTGCGGCAGCTGGTTGGTTGATACTATAAACAACATGCTGTAAGTGATTGGCTATTTCGTTGGAGTGTGTATCTAAGTAATTATCGCCATAATCTTGTCGAGCAAAATAGTCAAAATAGCTTAGAAACTCAACTGTGGCTACGGCACCGGCAAACTGTGCACTGATTGCGAAGACTAGATTGACAAATGAGCCACAAAAAGAATCTAAATGTTTTGGTGCTTTTGATTCACCGCCCAGTTTAGTTAAACCATCATGCAAAAATGGATAAAGCGTTACGGATACACAATAGGGCTTTAAGCTGGTTTCATCGTGCACATAAATCTCATGCGCTTCAATTTGGCGAATATATTCATCTGCCCATTCTTGGCCAAAAATCTGACTGATTTTTGCACTCACCTGTGCGCGATTAATTTGAATAAGAAAGTCTTTAAGTAGCTCACTTTCCATGGTAGCAATATTTTTATGGGTGACATTAGCATTGGCATCCATGGTTGAGCCGTCGGCCGCATTATGAGCGGCCATATAGTTCCGCATAAAATCGAGTTTAGCGCTGATTTGAGTGGGGCTGAGGCGTATCATTTTTAATATCCTTCCGATAAGTAGATGAGTGGGTAACTGACTATTTATGAAATAAGTGATTTAGGAGTGTGCCGTTTTTTAAATCGATAAAGCGTTGGTTAGTGCTTGATTGATCTAGGCCACCAAGTTCCGAAATCCATGGCCCAGTTTTTAAATAATCTAATAGCGGTAGTAATTGCGCGGGTACTTGCTCTTTTTCTAAACCAGTATATAAACAAGTTTTTAAATTAGCTTGGCGGGACAAGGCTAAATAGACTGTTAATTCATCAGGGAGCCATTCGCCGCCCATAAATAAAACACAAGAGATTAAGTTACGATATTGCTGCAAGCGTCGACTGAAATGTTCAATGCTTAATATCTCACCTGAGTTCGCTTTCCAAGTGTCAGCGCTATGACACCCTTTGCAACGTAGTGGGCAGCCTGTAAATTGATAGGCGAGTGATACTTCACCAGGCACCTCAATCCACACAACCTCCTCATGTTTGTATCTTAAATTCCTCATATCACTATATATTGTGGTTGTTTATAAAAAAATAACTATATGTAGTGTTTTAGTGATTATTACTAGGTGTATCGATAAAAACAAGCAAGGAAACTTTGGCTTGTTGACTCAGATCAAGATAAAATAAAAAGCCAGAAATAGACGAGATGATAAAAGTCTCAAAAGTACTTGTTTTGATTGAGAAAAAGGCTATACTAAAAGTGATTCGTGGATGATGTGTGTGTGTTTTTACACAACAATAATTCAGCCACAAAAGCTAATACGCTTGACAGCATAAAATATATAGCTCATAATTCATATCTTTCCCAGTTAAGGGAGCTAGGGATAACCCCTAGCGAAGCAAAGTATCAGTCAGATGCGGTAGCTTCAAAACAACACACTAAAATTTATTTTCAAATATTTTTTAAAAATGTGTTGACAAATAGATTTAGATGATTCATAATTTAAATCTTTGCTGCTTACGAAGCAGCGCTGATGACAACAAGCTAAGCGATCCGTTAGGATGGTTTAACTGGTTGAAATCAACCAAGTGTTCTTTAACAATTTAAACAACCG
>NZ_KV792863.1:0-637 GCF_001808335.1 Oligella sp. HMSC05A10
CTATCAAAGTAAAGGAAAGGCTGAGGACGAGCAGATTGCCGATTGCTTGATTAAACTTACCCAAGCCAATAAGCGTTGGGGCTTTAAACTATGCTTTTTTTATCTTAGAAATGTCCAAGGCGTTGTTTGGAATCATAAGCGTGTTTACCGCATCTACAAGGAGTTAGCATTGAACTTACGTATTAAACCTCGCCTACGCCTTCAACGAAAGCAGCCAGCGCCACTGGCTGTGCCCACAGCTGCTAATCAGGTATGGTCAATGGATTTTATGAGTGATGCACTAGCCGATGGTCGTAGACTACGTTTATTGAACGTCATTGATGATTTCAACCGAGAAGCGTTAGCCATGGATGTTGCCTTATCTATTCCGAGCGAGCAGGTGATTCGATACCTAGAGCGCACAATTGAGCAGCGTGGAAAGCCTAAAGAGATACGAGTTGACAATGGTCCTGAGTATATCTCAGAACGACTGATCTCATGGACTGAAAGTCAAGGCATTCGTCTGAACTACATTCAGCCAGGCAAGCCCTATCAAAATGCCTATATTGAGCGATTTAACCGAACTGTCAGGGAGGAGCTTTTAAATATGTATATCTTTGACTCATTGGAGCAAGCTGAATTGCTAGTCACCCAATGG
>NZ_KV792864.1:0-2977 GCF_001808335.1 Oligella sp. HMSC05A10
ACTAAGGCAATTCAGCGCTTTGGTCAGGTGGCACGGTAACCACCCCCTAAATTAACACAGCTCAAATGTAGAGTTTTCCTTTACAATTAATTTATATTTAGAAGATTTACTATGAGCAAACGTAAGAGTGAAGAACAGATTATCATCTTGTTAAAGCGTGCAGAAGCGGGTGAGCCGATAGTGTTGAATAAGTAAGAGTAGTGTAGGATATTACTGTTGCAATTACACAAAACTATCTACAGGCTCATTGTTATTCCTGTAAAACTTGATGGGCTGATTGACCTGGACGTCTTAAAACAGCATTTATCAAATGATGTGCTTTTAGTGTCTGTGATGGCTGTCAGTAATGAGGTTGGTACAGTTCAACCTTATTCAGAGATAGGACGTTTATGTAGAGAGGTTGGTGCAATTTTTCATATGGACGCAGCACAATCTGCTTATGAGGATATTGATATTATCGAAAGCAACATCGATATGTTAAGTCTTTCGGGTGGTAAGCTTTATGGCCCTACGGGAGTAGGCGTTCTAATTGTCGACTCAATGCTAGATTTGAAACCTGTTCCTCTAATTCATGGTGGATTACAACAGGTTGGTGTTCGTTCTGGGACTATCCCTTTATATCTTTGTGAGGCAATAAGTTTTGCTATCAAAAAAGTGCAAAAGCAGCGAGCCGAGGAAAGGTCATATTTAGAAAGCCTTAGGAAGTTACTACTTAAAAAACTTGACGACATGGGCATTGAGTATTCTGTTAATGGTTCGATGGAGCATCGACACCCCGGTAATTTAAGCCTTTCTTTTATTGGTTATCAAAACGATTTGTTGGTACAAAAACTTCAACCTGAAGTGGCAGTTTCTACTGGCGCTGCATGTAATTCGAGGGTAATTCAGCAATCTTATGTTTTAAAGGCTTTGGGCTTAAGTCGAGAGAAAATAGAGAGCACAATTCGCGTAGGCATAGGTCGTTTTAATACTGAGCAAGATATTCTGTTTTTTGTAAAACAACTAGAAAAAGCATTAGAAAGCTTTAAGATAACTGGCGTTACAGCTAGTTCTGTTTTTCCCTAAAACATAAATTATCACAATATTTAACTTGGTTTAAGTCTTAATCTATGTTATATATTAGATATGTCTAATATATAAATCACAACCAGAAATGAGGTCAATCATGAAAAAACGCCAAGTTGATGTTGCTATTATTGGGGCCGGTACGGCCGGTTTATATGCATTGCGTGAAGTTAGGCGCGCTAAAAAGAGTTTTGTATTAATTGACCGTGGGCCTTTAGGTACTACTTGTGCCCGAGTGGGTTGCATGCCATCAAAGGTGGCTTTACATGCCGCAGAGCTTTGGTCGATGCGTGAAGAGCAAAAAGAGTACGGTATCTCAGGTACCGATAATCTTGAGATTGACCGCCAAGCCGCTTGGGCTAAAGTGCGTAGCATGCGCGATGATTTCGCTGCTGGCGCTAGTAGCAACGCTGTTAAAGCTGGGGGCGAGCATTTATTAATGGGTGAGGCGAAATTTATTGAGCCTACCGTGATTGAGGTGCTAGGTAAAGAGGGTACTGAGCGTATCGAAGCTAAGGCTGTTATTATTGCCGTGGGCTCTCGTCCTGTGGTACCGGGCTTTTTAGTTCCTTTTAAAGATCATTTAATCACTACCGATGAGCTCTTTGAATTAGAAGAGTTGCCAAAGCGACTCGGTGTCTTAGGCTTGGGTGCCATTGGTCTGGAGATGGGGTTAGCCATGCAACGCCTTGGCGTGGAAGTGGTTGGTGCGGATATGGCTGATTCAGTAGGTGGCATTCGTGACCCTGAGGTTGCTAAATACGCTCAAGAGGCATTTGCTGATGAATTTCCAATGTATTTGAGTGAGGCCGCTAATTTAGAAGTTGCTGAGCAAGGCGTTCAGCTAATTAGTGGTGAAAATCGTGTGACAGTTGATAAGGTCTTAGTGGCTTTAGGTCGACGCTCTAATTTAGACCAGCTTAATTTGGCAGAAGCAGGCTTTGAGCTAGATGATAAAGGTATGCCGCATTTCGATGAAGAGACCCTCAAAGTCAAAGATCACCCTGTTTATGTGGTTGGTGATGCAAATGGATACCGTACCTTAATGCACGAAGCGGCAGTTGAGGGCGCTGTAGCGGGTTTTAATGCAAGTCGTGATGAGGCTCAAGCCTTTGAGCGTAAAGTACCTTTAGCTATTGCCTTTACTCAGCCTGATATTGTGAGTGTAGGAACAAGTTTTGATCAATTATCAGAAGACGATATCTTTATTGGTAAGGCACTAACTGAAACAGATGGTCGTAGCCGCATTTTGAGTAAAAAGCAGGGTGTGCTGCGCATCTATGTTGATCGCAAAGATGGCAAATTATTAGGCGCGAGTATGATTGGTGCACGTGCAGAGCATATTGCACAATTCTTAGCTTTGGCTTTGACTCAAAAGCTCGATGTGTATCAGTTGCTCGATACGCCTTTCTATCATCCAGTGGTTGAGGAGTTGGTACAGACTGCACTGCGAGATATAGCGCGTCAAATGGAGCCAAGTATCTATCCTTTAGGTTTGACCCCGATTAAATAATATTTTCTATTTAATGGAATAAGATGCGCCCGTTGCTAAAAGTGATGGGCGTTTTTTCTTGTTTATGCATTTTCTTAATGAGAATGATAAATATTTATGTGTGGGTGAATGGTGACTTGTCTGCTAGGATTGAATTTAGAAGCGTCGACTTTTTTGCGGGGCGCAGCTTTTTAATACGTTCTGCGACATACAACGTAAGCTCGGATGGGGTCCCCACATTTGACGCAACAGGTGCTCGCTTCTGTGGGTACTGCTCCTCTTCCTCTTTTCGGGCGAGCTGGATAAGTAATTGCGCCAATCTGAATTTGTCTCTATAGCTCAAGCCAACCACCGCCTCAGAAAGCTCGTTGTATGTCATGTCCGTGTCTTTCATTACAGTATTTCCATCTGGCTAACGCC
>NZ_KV792865.1:0-22827 GCF_001808335.1 Oligella sp. HMSC05A10
AAGACCTGAGCAGGTTTTTACTGGGTCATTACAAGTTTATATAATTGGTTAATTAAGCATAGCCATAAGGAGCATTTAAATACCATATATGTCCCTCTATCACATGACTTGTGCATTTATTTTCAACTGTTGAATCTGCTTTTAGTTCTTGATTCAAATAGCAAAAAACAAAATCATCCAAATAATCTTTTAATCCTAGAATTATTTGTCGAAAGCTATGGTTATGATAAGTGAGTGTATCCAAATTGTGATCCGGTTTGATAACACCTATCACTGTAAGCGTAGGAAAATCTACACCGTAGGTAGTTTTTCCTAAACCTGCTGTAATAGAGTGTTTATACGTATTGCTTATATTTTGAATCAACCATAAGTATCTGTAGTTCTTACCTAATACCATTTGTCTAAAACTATCTAATTGAGCACTTATCTCATTATTAAAAATTTCAGGGTATGATTTTTTAAATTTATTTTTGAATAAATCTAGCCTAAAGATATCCGAATACCCCTCAATAACAATTTCTTTTTCCCATGGTTTATAACGTTTAAAAAGATTCATAAAAGCAGCAACAACAAGATCATCTATAAATCTTCGAATAGAAGCAATTAAATTCTCTACAATAAAATGATAATGATTAGAACCTGTACCCGTAATGCCTACACTGTAATGCCCTTTAATCTCAGAGTAAAACGCTTCAATCTGCTCAATACAAAATTCAATGTAGTCAATCCGTTGTAAAAGAGAAGTGATATCAGGTACTCGTCCTATTCTGGGCATACTGATACTAGGTAAATTATGAGAAAAATCCATTACCTTATCTTGGTAACGCACTTCATTGCGCCCCCCCAATAGATAAACGGGACCATTAGAATCTCTGCCAGTATAGAAATTTAATTCTTTTACTTTTACACGCCAAAAACCTTCTACTTTTGCATAGAACCATTGTTCATTTAGTTCATCAAAAATAGGAACTTGCCCTTCTGGCTATTCATCAAGGTTAGGCGGAGCTATTTTAGTCGCTGAATATGGTAAACCATAATCTTCTGGCACCTCTTCAAAATACATAAAATATTTATCGTCATAATCATAGTGATATATTTTCATAATTAATTATCTACCTAGGTAACTTCCTCATTTATTAAACCCATCCTATTATTAACACAGCCCAAAAGTAGAATATTTCCTCAGCCTGTAGTCAACAAACTTATCTCTAAAACACAAATCACGCCCTCCAGAATACAAGCAATAAAATAGATCAACTGTATAATAGACTGGTTGTTTTAAAACATGGGCTTCAAATAGTTTTAAGTTTAAGGTAACTGCTATGGATATTAACGCAAGTATTGTTGACCAACGAATCATTGGCATCGCTGAAGAACTATCAAGTGAGCTGGAAGAGATTATTGGCAATGATGATCCTGTGCGCAAGAAGTCTCTTGCATTTGTCCTGTTATGCGTAAGCACGGTATTAGATACACCTTTGACAGAGGCTCTTGAACTTCTCACAGAGGGGGGCAATGATCTAGGTGTTGATGCCTTACATTTAAGCGAAGTTGATGACGGCGAATTCACTGTTACCTTGTTTCAGGGCAAGTACACTCATAAAAATCTCAATGGAGATACTAATTTTCCAGAAAACTCAATTAAAAGTTTAATCAGTCTTGTCAGTAATATTTTTGACCCGAATAAACAATTCACCATGAACCCACGTTTGGCCCCGCGTATTGAGGAAGTACGCTCTCTGATTCGGGATGGGTATATACCCAATGTTCGTTTGCTATTTTGCAGCAACGGTCAACGTTGGAATAATCAGGCCCAACAGTGGCTCGACAACTCGGGGCTTAATCACAGCCAAGTCCATTGGGAACACTATAACCATAATGATATCGTCGCTGTTTTACAGCGAAGCAAAGCAGTCAATGACAGTATTCAACTTACTGGAGAAGCTATAATCGAGGACTTTAACTTTCGTCGTGTCTTAGTTGGAAAAGTACCTGTTACTGAAATCGCTAAGCTATTTGACCGCAATGGCGATTTACTGCTTGAGCGTAATATCCGTCGTTATTTAGGACGTAACACCAATCGAATAAATAATGCTATTCATGACACACTAGTAAGCCCAGAAAAGCAAAAAGACTTTTACTTTTTTAATAACGGCATTACCATGACGTGCACCAAAATGCGCCACAACGCATTACAAGGCAGTGATTACCAGCTAAAGTTAGAAAACATTCAAATTATTAATGGTGGCCAAACCTGCAAAACCATTCAACAAACCCTTAATGAAGCGAATGATACTCATTCTTTTAATGAAGTCTACGTATTGCTACGCCTCTATGAACTTGAAAGTGATGACGATCAACTTATTAACGAGATAACTTTTGCCACCAATAGCCAAAACCCTGTAGATTTACGCGACTTACGCTCGAATGATAGCTTACAAATTCAACTGGAAACAGGTATTAATTCACTTGGCTACATCTATAGACGTTACCGTGAAGAGTCAACAACCAGTAGCCGCATTATTACTAGTGCTACCACCGCCGAAGCTGTGATGGCTATTTGGCGCAAATCTCCACACCAAAGTAAATTTCGACGACGTGAACTTTTTGGAGCCCTATACGAAAAGGTTTTCACTAACTTGAGCCCTGCCCAAGCCATACTCGCCGTATTGATATTTCGGGCAGTTGAAAACGAGCGTAAGCGCCCCACTCTGCTGCAACCCACACCCGACTTTCTACCCTACGCCGCACACTATATGGCCATGCTGGTAGGTCAACTGCTGTTGTCTCAAGCCCAAATCCGACTACAGGATATCAACCATAAAAACCTTGAAGAGCTTATACATCACTTAGAGCAGAACACAGCCGAGTTAATTACTGAGGCTGCCCTGCAACTACAAAAGGCATTAACCGAAATTTACGGTGAACGCCAAGTTTCATTGCAACAGCTTTCAGCCACTTTTAGACGTGGGGACTTATTAGAGTTTTTGCCGAGATGATCTTGTAGGTTTTGAATTCGAATAACGATTAATTCAGAACAAGTTTAGTTAATCGTTATCATATATAGACTTTCAATGTCCTATCAGGACAACTAACATGGTTAAATTATTGTCTTTAATTTTACAAATTATTCTGTAGTCACCGACACGATATTTCCAAAACTCGCCTAATTTGCTACCAGTTAGGGCTTCCCCAATGTCTCTTGGATTATTCAAGGTCGAAACACGTTCGTGCAAAAACTGAATAAGTCGCTTTGCTACTGGTTTATCGAGTTTTCTAATTCTTTTAGCTACTTCTTTTGTTAACTCAATCTTCCAAGCCATATTCTTCAATTAGCGTTTCTAAAGAAATAGTTTCACTTTTTCCTGTCCGCACATCTACCAATGCTTGCTCAGCCAAATAAAGGTCTTCTAAGTCATCAATATGTTGCTTGATAGCTTCTTGCATATAATATGTGCGACTTCGACCAGTGGTTTCAGCTAAGTGACTAATACGCTCAACAAGCTCTGTTGGCAAACGCAAAGATACGTTAGTCGACTTATTCATCGTTTCACCCAAAACAGTATAATATTTGTATTACATTGTACATTGTAGTGAGAACATGAACAACCATTTTGACATCCTCCCCGCCCTAAAGGACGGGGATTCCTACTAGCTCCCACGCTTTGCGTGGGTTACTCTCGGTGGGTTCTTGCTGCTGACCTCTCAATGAAGTTCACTTCACAAGCTCGACGGCTGTGTCCCAGCCTGATATTTTACGTTTGGACGATAGCTCGCCCACGTGCCAAAACGTTTAACGCCCCAACCACATCCGCATTTTCTGTGTAGCCACATTCTACGCATTCAAAATAAGCCTGCGTTTGGCGATTTTCCTTTGCGGTATAACCGCAAAAAGGACAAGTTCGGCTGGTGTTCTGCGGTGAAACAACGACTAAAAAACCGCCTAACCATTGAGTTTTATAGTCCAACTGCCGTCTGAACTCGAACCAAGATTGGTCTAGTATCGCTCGGTTCAAACCTGATTTCTGTTTCACATTTTTGCCGTGTTCTTCCGCTGTGCCTTTGGCTGATTTGGACATATTCGACACCTGTAAATCTTCAATGTAGATCATCGCGTGGTTTTTGCTGATTTTGCTTGAAGTTTGGTGCAAGAAGTCTTTACGACTGTTGGCGATTTTGTAGTGCAATTTGGCGATTTTCGCCTTTAATTTCTGCCAGTTTTGGCTAAATTTAACCTTATTTTTAAGTCGGCGTTGTAGTTTTGCTAGTTTGCCTTTGTAGGTTTTAAAGGCATTCAACGGCTCAAAATATTCACCGCTTGAAAGGGTCGCAAAATGGGCAACGCCCATATCTATCCCAATTTCTCCGCCTCGATGTGTTGGGATTTCATATTCAAATTCCGTTTGAATACTGATAAAAAAACGACCACACTTTTGGCTAACCGTGACGTTTTTAATTTCACCGACCACAGCACGGCTGTTGCGATAACGAACCCAACCGATTTTCGGAAGATACAAGCGGTTGTTTTGTTGTTCCAGTTTGCAACCTTGCGGAAAACGAAAGCTCTCTTTCAAGCCTTTTTTCTTGAATTTCGGGAAGTCAGCACGCTTTTGAAAGAAATTTTTGAACGCACTTTCAAGGTCTTTTAACGACTGTTGGAGCACTTGGGAATGGCAGTCCTTGAGCCAAGGTAGTTCTTTTTTCCAGACAGGAAGCAGATTGGCTATTTTCGTATAACTGAACTTGACGCTATTATCTTGCTCATATTGTTCATTCTGCCAAGCCAACGCCCGATTAAACACAAAACGAGAACAGCCACAGAACTGCTTAATTCTGCGGATTTGTTCGCCGTTTGGCATGATTTCAAATTTAAAGGCTTTGCGTAGTTGCATTGGCAAGGTTTAGAATATGATTTTCCTTATATCTTACCTTTGGTCTATGAAAAAAGAAACTGAAATCAGGCACGGTAGACATTGCATTTTTAATCTGCACGTTCACTTAGTCTTTGTACAAAATACCGCCCTGATGTTTTTACGAAAGCATCTGCAATGATTTTGAAGCAAAATTAGTCGAGTTTGACGGCGAAGACGATCACGTTCATTTACTCATTGAATATCCGCCGAAAGTGGCAGTTTCTACGCTAGTAAACAGCCTAAAAGGTGTATCAAGTCGAATGATTAGAAAGAAAAATCACCCAAGTATCCGAAAAAACTTTGGGGCAATCAGCTTTGGTCGCCATCTTATTTTGCCGGTAGTTGCGGTGGTGCACCCATTTCAATTATTCGCCAATACATCGAGCAACAACGAACACCCGATTAGTTAGCTTTGAAACGGCTACGCCGTTTTGCCTTATATCTCCGCCCTGAAGAACGGAGTTTTACGGCACAGGGTTGATAAAATCCAATCCGCCACGCTAAATGGGTTAAAAGTAAAAATTAAATGATCGGACAATTAGTGTGACATAGGGGGTATACATTAAGACTCTCAATTAAGTTACATAAAATACCTTACACCCTCTCACTGCCCTCAAAAATATCGTCCCCCCTCCTTCTTGACTTTAGTCAATTAAGTTTTTTATCCATTCAATCTTTACTTCTATGGATTTAAAACCCTCATCCGTTCGACTATTACAGCTATTAAAGAGTCAGTTTTATAATTATCTACATTATGCATAGTATGCTCTTGTGCTTTAACAATAGAATTGACTTCTTCAATAGCTACATAATCTCCAAAACAATTAAATATCTCTAGACCTCCAGTTCGTGCAGCTTCTTCGCCAAGCTTTGTAGTTAATATCGCACAATCTTTACAAATTATTTTCGTAGCTCCTTTCTCTACGATGTCCTTCCCAAGATAAGTTCGTTTAGCTGTCTCAAAAAACCATTTTCCTTTATTGTTTTTTCTAACCGTTTGTAATTTTTTTCTATGGCACCCTGGACACACCCAGTCCTCGGACACCTTACTCCAACTATCTAAGTTTGTAACGTTAGTAATATATGCAATGTCAGCTTCATTAGGCCTTTCAAGCGGAGGGAGATTAGCTTTATAACGCCAAGAACTGTAATTTACATCTATAGTACTAGCTAATTTTTTAGTTAATAGTGAAAAATCAGAAGATACTTTATTTTTTTTTGCAATATTCTCTGCCTGGGCTGTAACTGCTCTGGCAAGTTGTGTATGAGGTATCTTTTGAAACCAATCATGAGTATTTAATGCTATATCAGCAATTCGTCTAATTATTTTTAACCTTAATTCAAAAGTTTCTTTATGACTTTCCCAAATCTCTTGGGCCACATCATGCTTGATCACGTGTTTCACGTTTGGTTTTGCCTCAACAAACCGTCGAATTTCCAACGGCGAATAAGAGAAGTGTTTATGAGTATTGGCGATTCGCTTAGCATCTCGATCTGCCTCATTACAGTCCACACAAATTATTGCTTTATCATAAGCTGCGACCACCGGCGCCAATCTATCGATATAATCAAATGCGGACTTATCTGCATTCGGAACTTCAGCCATTTTATATTGTTCTTCAAACTCTATTTTGACTAGATCTCCCATATGGTCATGGTGCTCAACCAACCAACACATCAGCTCTCTCTTTGAGTTTAAGCGAACAATATCACCCTTATGCCTACCACATGATGGACAATGCCAATCCATACTTGTCATAGCCCACCAAGAAGTCATATCAACCCCTTGGGCCCCCAACTTTTGCATCAACTCTTTCGTGAGAGGTGACATCACCCCATCAAGTGCAATTTCACCCTGGGCTACCAAATCGATTAATTTTAATTTTTCTTGTTCTATATCCTTTAAAAACTCATCTGATGTTCCATCAAAACCCGTCATAATCTCACCTTAAAATTGAAAACTCCTGACTCACTGATTATAAGTAAGTTGTGAAGGATGAATATTAACAATTGACGATTTAAGATAAATTTAAACTATTAATTTATTATGTTTAAGGATTATCCAAGATAGCGGTATTTTGGCCGCTTATGTTAACTCAGAGATGGTAGTGACCCTACAGGTATTAAAAAATGAAGTCAATCTATCAAAGCGATTCGCCGACAAACAGGTTTTTCACGCAATGCGGCTCGAAAGCATTAAACTTACGAATAATCCCCTCTACTTAAGCGTGAGAAAAGATGGTGGTAATTCACGAGGCATATTATTCGCCCTAGCAATAGTCGTCATCACTGGACTAATATCGATCCCGATAGAGCGACCACCAAATTCCTTAGCAATTACTGATGTCAAACCTGTGCCGGACCAGGCATCGACCACCAAATTCCCTCTCTCTACCTCATAAGTAGATAGCACCTCACGAACAAATCCATAGGAGTAGCCCGCACAATAGCGGTACAATGACTCCTCCGGAGGTCGTCTTAGTTTAGGCGATATTGAGATCATCATGTAAAACGCTTTATAAAAACCAGTCTATATCTTAATGTGCTTAATGCTTATACAGAAGCGTAGTATAACCTTGCTTAAAGTGTCAGTTCAGGGACTACTCAAAAATATCCTGCCCACACCAACCATCACTTACTCAATATCTCGGCACCCAACTTAACAAACTCCACCGCCACCGCTTGCTGCTCTGCGATTAAATTAAACACAGCGTCTTCCGATAAGACCCCACAAGGCAGATCCTTTGGTATCTCACCCCTATCATAGGCCTCGTTATCGGCATGCCATTGCGCACTCCCGTAATAGCTCACCAAAGCATCATAATCAGCCTGAACCTCAGCCCACTGCGCATGGGTTGTACGCAGTGTTTCCATCAGCTCATTCATCTGATTAAGAATGTGTTCCATTTGCTTGATATGTTTAAACTGTTGCTCCATGATGCTTCTCCTATGAAATCACGTTGGACTTAGCGGCGAATCGCTTTAAACCCCGAGTTAAAGCGCTTAACAACTTTCATTCCCAGCTTCCTTGCTTGACAAATACTCACGCAAGCCCTTATCACGTAATTCACAACTAGGGCAATGACCACAGCCGCCCTGCACCCCTAAATAGCAAGTATGCGTTTTTTGACGTACAAAATCCAAATAGCCCAATTCATCAGCTAAGGCCCAAGTCTGCGCCTTAGTTAAATACATTAAGGGGGTGTGGATTTGAAAATCATAATCCATGGCTAAATTCAAGCTCACATTCATGGACTTAACAAAAATGTCGCGGCAATCCGGGTAGCCACTGAAATCCGTTTCACTCACCCCCAAAATCACATGCTTAATGCCTTGGGACTTTGCATAGATGGCAGCGTACATTAAAAATAAGGCGTTGCGCCCATCCACCATGGTATTTGGCGGACCATCGGGGGAGTTTTTTATAGACGCTTTCGCATCCATTAGGGCATTATGCGTTATTTGCGCCATCAGCGACAAATCAAGGATGTGTTGTTTCACCCCCAATTCCTCGGCAATCGCTCGTGCGCAATCCAACTCAATGGCGTGCCGTTGACCATATATAAAACTGATGGCTTGCACCTGATTCGGTCCGTAGTGGGCCAATGCCTGTAACAGGCAAGTCGTTGAATCTTGGCCACCCGAAAAGATGACCAAGGCTTGTTCTGAACATGACATGATAAGTTTCCGTAGTTTTTATTTCGCCCTCTAGAAGACGGCGCGGGAGGATTTCGAACCGCGCTTGGCTGCCATTATACTATGCTAGCAATGCCTCAACCTGCCCTTCACCCTCTTCCGCTTCCGGCGCTGGTATGGGATCACCCGGGTGATATTCAAACACTGCAATAGACTCAACATGCCCCGTGTGCGGAAACATATTTATCACTCCAGCACTGATTAAGCGATAGCCACCGACTCTAACCAAAATCGCTGTATCACGTGCTAAGGTGGCGGGATTACAGGAAACATACACAATGCGTTTAGGTCGTTCGTGCGCTTTCAAGGCGGCTAGCGCACGCGATACAGCTAAGGCACCATCACGTGGCGGGTCAATCAACATGCGATCAAAGTAACCCAATGCTCGCAGCCATTCCACATCCACCTCAAAAAGATTTAAGGTAGAAAAACTCATTTTATCCTCCAAACCATGCTGAGCGGCAGCAGCCAGTGCTCGTTCGGTTAAGGCCTCACTACCCTCAATGCCCACCACCTCCTTGGCCTGGGTGGCAAGCGGTAAGCTGAAATTGCCTAAACCACAGAATAAATCCGCCACTCTATCACCGGCTTCCACCGCCAATAAATTCAATGCTTTGGCAATCATGGAGCGATTAATAAAGTGATTCACCTGAGTAAAATCGGTCGGTCGATAAGCCATTCTCAAGCCGAACTGATCAAGACGATATGCGAGCTTTTGCTCATCCTCAGCGGGCAGCGGGTGGACCGTATCCGGCCCCTTGGGTTGAAGCCACCAACTCACGTCGTGCTCTGCCGCAAAGGCATGTAACTTGGCAATATCCGCCGCTTCAAAGGGCTCCAGATGGCGTAGTACCAAAACTAAGGCCTCATCACCCACAGCCACTTCCATCTGCGGAATCCGCTCTTTAATACTTAAGGACGCAATCAATTGACGGAGCGCCGGCAGCATATCAGACAGCCGTTGAGGCAGTACCAAGCACTCCGTCATATCGGCGACATAGCTACTCTTACGCTCTCTAAATCCAATCAATATCCCGCCTTTTTTTGCTACGTAACGCACGGACAGACGGGCGCGATAGCGATAATGCCAAAACGGCCCATAGAGCGCAGGTAATATCTGAGGAATATCCAACTTGGCAATATGCTTAAAACAATCCTCTAAGGCTCTTTGCTTAATTGCCACCTGGGCCTGGGGTTCTACGTGCTGCATCAAACAGCCGCCACAAACACCGAAATTTGGGCATTTGGGCTCTACTCGTAAACTAGAGGCATGTAATACCTCTTCAGTCACCGCTATTTCATAGGAGGGTTTTCTTCTGACGACCTTGGCACGAACGGTTTCGCCTGGCAAAGCCCCCTCGACAAAAATCGTTTTACCCTCTCGTCGGGCAATGCCGCGAGCCTCAAGATCAAGGGATTCAATCGTAAAGAATTCTGACATATCTCACCTGCTAAAACTAAGGGACTATTTTACCTGAGATTTGCCACTAAATTAATACAAAGGCGCTTCCGCCTGAGGCTCGCAGAGATGTCAGGCAGCATGGCCCTTGTTATGCCGAAACCATAGCAAATTAGGCCACTGCATAAGCTAAGCAGGATAACGCCACTCGGCTAAATACTCCGGCCAGGGCGCACGCTCGCCTAGCGCAGTGAGTGAGTCATACACTAGACGTAACTCCCGCTCGTAAGCGGTCTGATCCAATTCACACGTCAACAGTAGATAGCGTAAGTACATCAGCCAAGTATTGACGACATCCGTCTCACAATACGCTCGAATCTCATCAATCCCGCCATTCTGATAGCATGGCCACACCTGACTACCGTCCATGCCTAGCTTACCCGGAAAGCCACAAAGCTTGGCCAGCTGGTCTAAGGGGGCATTAGCACGCGCGTTGTACGTGGCTAATACATCCATCAGATCGGTGTGACGATCGTGATAGCGATTGAGGTAGTTGTTGTATTGAAAACTGCGATCCTCCTCACCCCTATCCCAATAGCGCAAGGAAGGGATGCCGTGAATCATCGCCCGGTAATGCAGTACCGGCAGATCAAAACCGGAACCATTCCAAGAAATCAGAACCGGTACGTAGTGATCAATGACTTTATAGAAGCTACGAATAAGTGAAGCCTCATCATCACCTGGCTCACCTAAACACTTCACATGAAAACTGTCTTTATTTCTAAAAACGCAGCCTATGGCAATGATTTTTTGCAAATGCAAGGGCATAAAATCGGTGCCGCTTTGCGCTAAGCGCTCACGCTGAGCAATTTCAACCACCTCCGCATCCGACAAGGCAGGATCAAGCTGCATCAATTGGCGAATGCCATGTGCATCAGGGATTGTTTCTAAATCAAAGACAAGACGTGGGTACATGGCATTGACAATTAATCAAACTAACTTATTTAGGTAGATAAGACAGCGGATTCACCGGGGTGCCGTTACGACGAATCTGGAAATGCAAACGCGGCGAAGTGGTATCACTATCACCTAGCTCAGCGATTTTCTGCCCCCTTTTGACACGCTCATTTGTCTGCACGGTAATGCGACTATTATGTGCATACGCCGTAATAAAGCCATTACTGTGAGTCACTAACACTAGATTACCCAGACCGCGTAAGCCATTACCGACATAGGAGACGGTACCATCAGCGGCTGCGTTAACCGGCGTACCAATGGTGCCGGCAATATCAATACCACGGGTGGTATTAGAGAATTGGGTAATGACATTACCCCGCACTGGCCAAGCCCATGCAATGGTCGCCGCATCGCTGGCACGAGCTGGCTGAGTTGCGGCAGCCGATGGTGATGAGCTTCTTGCTGGCGCAGACGGCATGGCGCTTGATGATGCCACCGCACCACCGACACGTAAACGCTGTCCAACCTCCAGCTGGGACGGATCAGAAATACCGTTTAAAGCGGATAGATTTGCCACGGTGGTGCCGTGACGTCTGGCGATCGAGTACAAGGTATCACCTCGTTGCACGACATAGGTACCACCACCTGCGCTAGCAGAGGCAGGGGAACCGCCTGCTGAGCTGATCGGGGCCTTAGTGCCCGAGCTACAAGCAGCTAATATCGCTGAAAAACATAGGGCACCGATGATGTATATTTTTCTATTCATCCAATAACCTTTTTCACTAAGGAATTTCAAAAGCAATCAAAAATAATTCTAAAAAAATCGGCTCACGATTAGATTGATTCATTGTAGCTTATCAAGGCTGACAAAGTGGTAACAAATACTCAATCTAGCCTAAGCCTCTACCCCTGGAAGTAGGGGCACAAAACGTGTTTCTTCGAGTTCATGCCGCTCCCACTGGTACGGCGAGACGCGTTCAAACATCAGTAAATACTGTCTTGCACCACCCACCGGAGCAACTAAACGCCCACCGATGGCGAGCTGTTCAAATAATGTCTGCGGCAAGTCCAAACCCGCCGCCGCAATCACGATAGCATCAAAGGGCGCAAACGGCGCTAAGCCCTGAAGTCCATCCCCATAGTGTAAATGAATATGAGCGGTTTTCGGCAGATGGGAAAGATTCTCACTCGCCAACTCATACAGCCCGCGAATTCGCTCAACCGCATACACTTGATTGTACAACTCTGCCAATACAGCCGTCTGATAACCACAACCGGCACCGATTTCCAACACCCGCCCACTCCTGCCAGCCGCTAGCGCCAAGGAGATCATGCGAGCGACGATATACGGCTGGGAGATGGTTTGCTTATAACCAATGGGTAAGGCGGCATCATCATATGCACGACTGGCCAGCCCCTGATCCACAAAAATATGCCGTGGCACCCTATACATCGCTTCCAGCACCCGCGTATCGCTAATCCCCTGTTGTTGCAAGCGCTCAACCATACGCTCTCGCATACGGGTAGAGTTCAGACCTATATTCATTGAGGCTCGACAAGTAGACTGCGCCAAGGGACGAGCACGTCGATTCGCATCAGCGAATGTGCCCTGACCAGCAGATAGTATACGTGTGTTGCTGTTAGCTGCAGAGACCACGGGCTTGGGAATCATGCCCATGCCCTCCATTTTGGCTGCCTCGCGCTTAATTTGCGCATCACGCAAATGGGGCCGGAATGTAAGTGGGTTACTTGCCATTAAAATTATTTACTACTAATCCACTGACGAGTTAATTCAAGCTCAGCGTGGTGGGTTAAATCAAGATTGAGTGGCGTCACTGCCACATAGCCATTTTGCACGGCGCCGAAGTCCGTATCATCCGCAAAATCACGAACATTACCCACCGCACCGATCCAATACATGGTCTCACCATTTGGACTACTCGTGGGTACTACAGCCTGTGATGGATGGCGACGACCTAAACGAGTGACCCGAATATTCTCAGGATCATGTGCGGCTAAAGCGGGAATATTAACACTTAATAGCATCGGCGCTTGACGAGGCTGCGCTAATTGCTTTTTAACAATATACTGACTAATCTGTGCCGCTGCATCCAAATGCGGCCACTCACGCTCAATGAGTGAAAAGGCAAGCGCTGGGTAACCAAATAAAAAGCCCTCGGTAGCCGCCGCTACGGTACCGGAGTACAGCGTATCCTCACCGAGATTAGCGCCGTTATTAATTCCTGCAACGACTAAATCAATCTCCCGTTCAATCAAGCCAGTTAATGCCACATGCACCGAGTCAGATGGCGTACCATTTACGTAGTAAAAGCCATTTTTTGCTTGTCGCACCGCCAATGGACGGTTTAAGGTCAATGAATTAGAAGCGCCACTATGATTTGTCTCAGGGGCGACCACTGTCACATCAGCTATTTCGCTTAATGCCTCATACAGAGCCTCGATGCCCTTGGCATGATAGCCATCATCATTTGAAAGAAGAATATGTTTTCTCATACCACAACTGATTTATTTGGATGCTAAAGATTATAACAGCCTTAGCCTTTGTTTTAGGCCGCAAAAATACAATGTAAAATGCATTTTCATAACTGCCACGGTCGTTGCTTGGTTTTTTCAATATAATAGCTAGGCCGATTATTTATTTAGAGAGTTCAGAGCGCATGTCTTCCCTGCTATTTGCCCTTATTATCGCTGCGATTGCTTATCTGATTGGTTCCATCTCCTTTGCGATTATCAGTTCCAAGCTGCTTAAGCTGGAGGACCCACGCCGCTATGGCTCGGGCAATCCAGGCGCGACCAATGTCTTACGCAGTGGCAATAAAAAGGCCGCCGCCATGACCCTGCTGGGTGATCTGCTTAAGGGATGGTTAGTGGTTTTTCTAACAATGCAATTGGTCGCTAAGTGGCAGCTCTCGCCCTGGTTAATCACAGTGGCTGCCATTGCCGTTTTTTTAGGGCATGTCTACTCGCTCTGGTTAAACTTTAAAGGCGGCAAGGGCGTCGCCACGGGCGTCGGGATATTGTTAGCACTAAACCCCTTACTCGGTGTTATTTGCATTGCGACCTGGTTAATGGTGGCAATGATGTTCAAGTACTCATCGCTGGCTGCCATACTGAGTGCCGCTATGGCGCCAATTTACTATCTCTTTTTGAGTACCAGCAATGGCAATTTTACTTGGCCGTGGATGAGCGCGATTCTTGTGATTGCTATTTGGCTCATCTATAAGCACAAAGGCAATATTCATAAACTGATCCATGGCAAAGAAAGCAAAATCGGCAGCAAGAAAAACGCCCCACCACCAAGCGCCACCACATCAACTGCACATAGTAAACGCAAAAAGCGTATCTAGTCTGGGTACCTTAGCCGCATTCATGAAAATACCTAGCCAGTGCTTAGATCTCAGCCAAGTCCCAGCGGGTACGTATGCGATGGCTATAATTACGTGCTGACAAATCCACTAGGCCTGCTTTGATACGCTCAGCGGCTGCATGCGCAATCATGGCGCCATTATCCGTACATAAAGCCAAGGGCGGAAAATACACCTTGGCACCCAAACGCTGTGTCTCCCTATCTAAAAAGTCACGAAGCTGACGATTCGCGCCCACACCGCCAGCCACCACTAAGCGCTTGAGACCGCTTTGCTTCATGGCCTTAATCGCCTTATAACCCAAGACATCGATAATCGCTGCTTGGGTGGCGGCCGCTAAATCGGCTCTATCCTGCTCACTCACAGCACCTTGCGCCTCCAGCTTTCTAAGGGTGGTTAAGACGGCCGTCTTTAAGCCGCTAAAGCTAAATTCCAAATCCTGACTATGCTTTAAAGGACGTGGCAGTTGAAAACGATCTGCCTCGCCCCCTTCGGCTAAACTCGCCAAATGCGGACCCCCTGGATAGGGTAAGCCCAGCAACTTCGCCGATTTATCAAAGGCCTCGCCGGCGGCATCATCCAAGGTTTCACCTAATAGCTCATACTGTCCCACACCATCGACTCGCATCAATTGCGTGTGACCACCAGAAACTAATAAAGCCACAAAAGGAAACGCTGGCACCTCGGGCGCCAGCATCGGCGATAACAAATGCCCTTCCAAGTGATGAATCGGGATGGTAGGAAGATGATGACTCCACGCAAAGGCCTGTGCTACGCTGGCAGTGACTAATAAAGCACCAGACAAACCCGGACCAGCCGTAAAGGCAACCGCATCAATATCACTCACCGCTAAACCAGCATTTTTCAGTACATCGTAGCATAGGGGCAACACCCGTCGAATATGATCGCGCGAGGCCAATTCCGGCACCACACCACCATAGGCTTGATGCATGTCGATTTGACTATGCAAGGCATGAGCTAACAAGCCCTTTTCAGTATTGACAATGGCTACACCTGTCTCATCACAGGAACTTTCAAAACCGAGAATATTCATAAATTGCTGTATTAATTTCATTAAAGATTTAAAATACTAAAGGTATTTTTTTCAATTTTTTACATCGTTTTTAAGCGTACAAAGCACTATGTTTGAATCACTCTTTAAGCTTCGTGAGCATCATACCACCGCTCGCACTGAGGTCGTCGCAGGTCTTACCACCTTTTTGACCATGGCCTATATCATCTTTGTCAACCCGCAAATTCTTGGCACCACTGGTATGGATCAGGGTGCCATTTTTGTGAGTACCTGCCTCGCCGCCGCCATCGGCTGCTTTGTCATGGCCTTTTTTGCTAACTGGCCAATCGGCATGGCACCCGGTATGGGTTTAAATGCCTTTTTTGCCTTTACCGTGGTGGGCGCCTTAGGCTATACATGGCAGCAAGCACTGGGGGCGGTATTTGTTTCTGGGGTGATCTTTATTATTTTAACCGCAACCGGTATTCGTGCATGGTTAATTCGCGGTATTCCCAAATCTCTGCGCTCATCGATTGTCGCAGGTATCGGTTTATTCCTTGCCTTTATTGCGTTACAAACCTCGGGCATTGTGGTACACAATCAAGCCACACTCGTAGGCCAAGGGGACCTCTCTTCACACCAGGTATTATTTACCATTTTAGGCTTTTTTGTGATTGTCGCTTTAGATACCCTACGTGTTAAGGGAGCGATTTTAATCGGTATTTTATTTGTCAGTCTGTTATCCATGCTCTTTGGTTATAGCCAAGCACCGGATAGCTTGATTTCTATGCCACCATCTATTGCGCCCACCTTTTTGCAATTAGATATTTGGGGGGTGTTAAATTTTGGTTTTATTAATGTGATTCTGGTGTTTGTACTGGTGGAAGTTTTTGATGCTACCGGTACCTTAATCGGCGTTGCTAAACGCGCTGGTCTGATGCCCGAAGACCGTCCTAACCGCTTGGGTAAAGCGCTATTTGCGGATAGTACAGCGATTTTGGCGGGTTCTCTGATCGGCACCAGTAGTACCACCGCCTACGCCGAGAGTGCCTCCGGTGTACAAAGTGGTGGCCGCACGGGGATGACTGCGATGGTGGTAGGTATTTTATTCCTACTGTCCTTATTCTTTGCACCGATCGCTGGCATCGTCCCAGCCTATGCTACCGCACCCGCCCTACTCTATGTGGCTGGTCTGATGATGCGTGAATTAATTGAAATTGATTGGGGTGATCCAACCGAAGCCGTGCCGGCCTCGCTTACCGCATTAATTATGCCATTTACCTACTCCATTGCTGAAGGGATTGCGTTTGGCTTTATCAGTTATGTCGTACTTAAACTAATTACAGGTAAATTCAGAGATTTACATCTCGCTACAATTCTTGTAGCTGCCTTATTTATCGTGCGTTTCGCTATCGAATAAGCTTTTTTTAATGGGAAATAGTGGCAGATTCTGTAGGTACTCTTGGATTATTCCGATCGATCTCCATATACAATAGGGTTAATCCATGCAGTTGCTTTGATATAAAGTTTCTGCCCACTCACCTCATCAAAAGGACTGTTATGAGCTATCAAGAATTAACTAAAGACACTTTCCAAGATGCCCTTAATCAGGATGGCATTGTGGTAATCGATTTCTGGGCCCCTTGGTGTGGTCCCTGCCAGCAGTTTAGCCCTACCTTTGAGGCGGCTGCTGAAAAGCATACGGAGATGAAATTCTTTAAGGTCAATACGGACGAGGAGCAGGAAATTGCTCAGGCCTTAAAAATTCGCTCGATCCCCACCTTGATGATTTTCCGTGACCGCATCTTACTATTCTCTCAGCCTGGCGCATTGGCTCCAGCTCAGTTTGAGGAGGTACTGACTAAGGTCAAGGAAGTCGATATGGATCAAGTTCGGGCCGAGCTTGCCGCTCAAGGACAAGCACAAGACGACAAGCAAGCCTAGTCCGTGTTTTAGCCCCTTAGCCTTTACATGCGGTCGCCTTGCTTCAGCATGGCGACCGTATTTTTTAATTGACCAAGCGCTTAGCTTAGCGAGCTAAGCACAGCAAATTCACGCAGACTAAATCATTTCCTCAGCTGTACGTATTTCCCAGTTGGCCTGCCCTCGAGTTAAGTTACGATGGCTTACTTCGAGCTCCTGCACCATCGACACGGGAATTAACCACTCCCATTTCACTCCTACCTCGTCAAATTCCTCTGCAACAAGCTGCACCCCCGCTTGGGCCAAATGCACTTTAACGCGCTCCATCTCCGAATAAGGGCAATCGCAGTACACGCGACTCATGGCGACAATTTTACGCTTCGGTGCCTCATGCAAACACTTGGCGGCAGTGCCCCCATAGGCTCGCACCAAACCGCCTGTGCCTAACTTAATACCGCCATAGTAGCGAATCACTAAGACCACGATATTCGTTAGTTCCCTCCCCTCAATCGCGGCTAGAATAGGTCGTCCGGCCGTACCGCCAGGCTCACCATCATCATTAAAGCGATAGTCATCACCGATACGAAAGGCCCAACAATTGTGCGTGGCATCCGCCTGACTGTGCGCTTCAATAAACTGCAAAGCCTCATCCACACTCGCTACCGGGGCAGCATGGACAATAAAAAGACTTTTCTTAATCGTTTCCTCGTAAGAAACTGCGGTTATCAGTTCAAACAAGCCTGGCTCCTTTGACTGAGGTTGCGGTTACTGCTCAAGACCACGAGAGGCCAGATAGGCATCATAATCACCAGAGTAATCAATTATCTCGCCATCCGGTAAAATTTCGATAATGCGATCGGCAATACCGGAAATAAACTGACGGTCATGCGAAACGACCACCACCGTGCCTTGATACTTCTCTAAAGCCATTTGTAGCGACTCAATCGACTCCATATCCAAATGGTTCGTGGGCTCATCTAACAATAAAATATTATGGCGACCAAGCATCATGCGCCCAAACGTCATCCGGTTTTTTTCACCACCAGAGAGAATGGACACCTTCTTGACAATATCATCAGCAGAAAAAAGTAAACGACCCAACACCGAACGCACGGCTTGATCGTCATCACCTGGTTGACGATATTGTGCCATCCAATCGAAGACAGTCAGATCACTCTCAAACTGTTCAGACACGTCTTGCGCCATATAGCCTATATCTGCATTTTCCGCCCACTTAAGCTCACCTGCATCAGGGCTTAAGTCATTTGCCAACAAACGCAATAAAGTACTTTTACCCACCCCATTAGCGCCAATAATTGCCACTTTTTGCCCTGCCTCAATCATGGCATTAAAGCTGCTAATTACCGGTTGCTCATAGGCCTTACCTAGTTTTTCTGCATTAATTGCAAAACGGTGTAGCGGTTTATTTTGTTCAAAACGTATGTAGGGGTTTTGACGCGAGGATGGTTTCACCTCCACCTGCTCCGCTTTTATCCTATCGATTTGCTTTAAGCGTGAGGTCGCTTGACGTGATTTTGATTTATTGGCCGCAAAACGACTGACAAAACCCTGTAGCTCGGCAATGCGCTCTTTGGCCTTAGCGTTATTAGCTAATAGCCGCTCCCGTGCCTGCGTAGAGGCAAGCATATAATCATCGTAATTACCGGGATAAACGCGTATCTCGCCAAAATCGACATCCGCCATATGAGTGCATACCTGATTTAAAAAATGGCGGTCGTGGCTGATGATCACCATAGTTGAATCAAAGCCATTTAACACCCCTTCTAACCAACGAATGGTATGAATATCTAAGTTATTGGTCGGTTCATCCAGTAATAAAACGTCCGGATTGGAGAACAGCGCTTGCGCCAATAGCACACGCAATTTCCAGCCTGGCACAATTTCACTCATCCGTAGCCGATGCTGTTCAATCGGCAACTCTAATCCCAACAGCAACTCGGACGCCCTTGCTTCTGCCGTATAACCATCGTACTCGGCAAACTTCGCCTCCAATTCGGCGGCACGCATGTAGTCATCATCCGTGGCTGCTGGATCCACATAAATGGCATCACGCTCCTGCATCGCAGCCCACATCTCAGTGTGCCCCATCATAACCACATCAATAACCAATTGGTCTTCAAAAGCAAACTGATCCTGACGTAATTTACCCAGTCTCAAACCTGACTCTAAACTGACAGAACCGGCGCTAGGCTCTAAATCACCACCAATAATTTTCATAAAGGTGGACTTACCGGCGCCATTTGCACCAATCAGGCCATAGCGATTGCCGTCGGCAAACTTGATGTTAACGTTTTCAAATAAAGGCTTAGGACCAAACTGAATGGTCAAATTAGAGGTAGCGATCAATTTATAGATCCTCAGAATGTAAGCTAGCGTCGTGCTTATCATCATGCGCATGATGATGCTCCGCCAACAGTAAATAGGCGATGTCATTTTGGGTGGCTAAACCGACCTCTTGACCAATCGGCAAAGTGACGCGCACCTCACCATGACCGTAAGGCAGACCCATCACAAGTGGTACCCCCACCACCTCGCGCAACCATTGAATCACCGTATCCATGTCATAACCATTATCATGAGCGGCTAATTGATAATCGCTAAACTGCCCCAGAATAATGGCCTTTTGCTTAGCTAAAATACCGGCTTGCCATAGTTGGCACAGCATACGCTCAATCCGATAAGGATGCTCAGACACATCCTCAATAAATAAAATACCCTCTTCAATCTCAGGGAAATACGGCGTGCCGATGAGTGAGCAAATCATCGCCAGATTACCACCCCAAAGCACGCCACGTACATCCACCGCATCAGAGCCCGCCGCTTCAAAGCAAAGGATCTCCAATTCATCACGCATGGTTTCTACAAACAACTCAGCCGTCAGCTCATCTACCGCTTGACCACCAAAATCAGGAATTGCCGCTGGACCGGTGTAACTCACCAGACCGGTTTTGGCTAAAAGCGCTAAATTAAAGGCCGTAAAATCGCTATAACCCACATAGCGTTTAGGGTGCTTTGCAAGTAAATCCCAATCAATTAAATGCAAAATACGACTAATACCATAACCGCCCCGACTGGCCAGCACAACCTGAGCATCACTCAAGGCAGCCCGACTAAAGGCTGCCGCTCTAGCCGTATCAATAGCAGCAAAACGTGAAAAGCTACCTTTGGCCTCCGGATCCAAACTGACGTTAAAGCCGAAATCCTGCAACCGTGCCGTGGCCACTTCGAACTGACTCGGGTCCGCCACCGCACTCGATGGTGACAAAATATATAGTGGCATTTTATCTTCGTAGGCCATGAGGTACGGGGGCACGTCATTTGCCTCATCCGAAAGTATCTGCTCATCGTCAAGCAGCGCTTCAGCCGCCAGCTCAACCATGCTTTTATCCTGCGGCTCATGATGATTCATAAAGACTATCCTTTAAAAAATTTGACTCTATTATAGAGGATGGGTTTAACAACGGCACTTTTTGACTTGACGACGTGCTTTAAAAAAGCCTTTTATCAAGCTTGCCGCCCTCTCAGCCAAGACACCCTGCGTAACCGAGCAATGATGATTGAGGCGTGGCTCGGATTGCAAACTAAGCACCGAACCACAAGCCCCTGTTTTAGGATCGGCGGCGGCAAAGACGACACGCTGAATACGACTGTGCAAAATAGCCCCCATACACATGGCACAAGGTTCTAAAGTAACGTAAAGCGTACAATCGCGCAGGCGATAATTACCCAATTGCGCTGCGGCCGCTCGAATCGCTAGCATCTCCGCGTGAGCACTCGGGTCATTGAGACAAATACTTTGGTTATAACCCGTACCCAAAAGCTGCTGATCTGGACCAACCACGACCGCCCCAATCGGCACCTCGCCAATTTGCATCGCTTTTTCTGCCTCTGCTAAGGCCATCGCCATAAACACACGATCCTGATCCATACCTTTTGATTACGCTTCTGAGTGAAATACACTTGTAACTTGCCAAGCAGCAGCCTAGGTTGCTATGCTTATGAAAAACATCAAGCTCACATCTCGCCTCAAAGGATCCACCTATCTATGCTATTTAACCCCTTTGCCGTCGGTGTTTCTAACCTATTTAATCAGACCTCTGCATTTATTAATATGCAAAATCAGTGGTTAAAATCGGTGAATCACTTGATTCCGCGAGTGCCTACCAGTGAAATGACGGTTCTACACCCAGATCCGCAGGATGTGGGTCAATGGCAAAGAAATGTATTTATCACACCGAAAACTAGCGAGCAAACGCTACTTGACGAACTTACGTATTATACCTTTATCCCCACCACGACAAAAGATGCACTACCAACTAAAGCGCGCGGCTTGGTCGTCATGCTACACGGCTGTGAGCAAAATGCCAGTGTGTTTGCCCAAGGTTCGCAAATCAATGTGTTTGCGCAAAAGTTTGGCTTTATCGTGCTATACCCCGAACAAAGCAAAAAGAATAATCTGGCTCAATGTTGGCGTTGGTATAGTTTAACCAAAGACGCAGGAATTGCTGAGGCGAATACCATTATTCAATTAATCGATATGATCGCCAAGGAGTACGCTATCCACCCTAGTCGTATCTTTGTGGCTGGCATGTCTGCCGGCGCCGGCATGGCAACAGCACTCGCTTTTAGCTTCCCAGAAAAATTTGCTGCCGTTGCACTGCATAGTGGACCTGCATTTGCTCAGGCGCATGGCGTCGCTAGCGGCTTAGACGTGATGGGAAGAAGCGATGCCGCTAGCGATGAAGAGTTGTTGGCACACCTAGGCGACTTTGCCAAACCCAAAGCGCACAATATACCCACGCTAATTATGCATGGGGTCAAGGATAGACGCGTCAATATCAGTAATGCCGAAGCGCTTGCTAAGCAGGCACTTTATTTAAATAAACTGCCCCTGAATACAAAGCCAGTCGTCACTCGCCACGAGGAAGACACAATAAACGCCTACACCCAAAAAGTCTATTTCTCCCAACGTAAACAGCCCTTGGTTAAACTCATTGAAGTGGATAATATGGGACATGAGTGGGCCGGTGGTGATACCTCACTCCCCTTTAATGGCAACATTGGTCCTAACTCCAGTGAGATGATTTTGCGCTTCTTTTACCACCATGCAACGCCCTCTAATCAACTAAGTCGCAGCAAAACAGCGAGCTCATAAAAGCTTCGAGGGATTGGGCCCTGCGATAGGCGACCGCCGTCCTTGCTCACATTCGCTTTTATGGTCAGCTTGTGTTACGATTAGGGTTATCACCTAGATAGTGATTTTAAGCTTATATCGCATTCAACGCTATTCGCTCCTACCGCAAGCTTAACAGAGCCATGATATACATCACGCAGAGCTTGCGAGCTACCGTCCCATCAACTAGTGAACGATCGCCCATGGTGTCTTGAGTTAAGGCACTCAACACAGGGTCTTTATATTTATGCAGCGTTAGAGCCTGCGCTACCGACACACTCGGTAAGCGTTGCGGGCTGACTATGATTTATCAATTTTATCATCAGACGCCGTAAAACCACCCACTT